>CAXTSK010000222.1:7685-8005 GCA_964246655.1 uncultured Pyrinomonadaceae bacterium | reverse complement strand
CTACGGCACGAGCGCACGCTGCCCCGAGGGGTCTACGACGGTGCCGATGAGTGCGTCGTCGGGGCGCTGCGTCTCGAAGGCGGTGCGGATGGCGGCCGCGGGTTCTTCCTGCTCGTCGCGGCGCAGGCGCTCGGGCAGCTTATCCTCGGCCACGTCGGTCTCGAAGCGGAAGGCGAGCCGCTCGGCGGGCACGTCGCGCAGGCTCTTCGGCACGACGGAGAGTCCCGCCGTCTCCTTGATGCTCTTGCACGCCGGAGCCGCCGACAGAAACGCCGCCAGCAGCAACGCCGCCGCGCGCCCTCCATTTCTCCGAAAGCCCT
>CAXTSK010000222.1:0-7675 GCA_964246655.1 uncultured Pyrinomonadaceae bacterium | reverse complement strand
CCCCGCCCCCGCCCCCCCCCCCCGCCCCCCCCCACCCCCCCCCCCCCCCCCCCCCCCCCGCCGCGCGCCCTCCATTTCTCCGAAAGCCCTCGCCCATCTCTTCCTTCTTAACCATCCCCTCAATCTGTCCGCACGATGATAGGAACGCGCACGCGGCGGTGTCAAAGGAGAGCAGTAGGCAGTAGGCAGATGGCAGTAGGCAGTACGCTCCGCGTCACGCGAATTGAAGAGTTAACTCAGATCGCTCGGATTAATATTCTTAACTGCCTACTGCCGTCTGCCTACCGCCTACTCTTCACTTGTTGCGCCACTCGGGCTTGCGCTTCTCCATGAAGGCTTGGACGCCCTCTTGCGCGTCCTCGGTCTTCATCAGCTCGTTGAGGTAGATGTCTTCGGTGCGTTCGAGCGCTTCGAGGAAGGGGCGGCCGCGCGCGGCGTCCAGCGCGCGCCGCGCCAGCTCAAGCGCCGGGGCCGACCGCTCGCGCAGGCGCTTTATAATCTCTTGCAGATTCGACTCCAACTGCGCGGCCTCGACTAGGTTGTTTACGAGGCCGCTGCGCAGAGCCTCCTGCGCGTCGAAGATTTCGCCCGTCAGGAGGATTTCGCGCGCGCGCCGCTCGCCCATGATGCGCGGCAGCAGCACGGCCGCGACGGGCGGGAAGACGCCGAGCTTGATCTCGGGCTGGCCGAAGCGCGCGTGCGACGCGGCGATGACGATGTCGCACCCGGCCACCAGCTCGCACCCGCCGCCGAGCGCCGCGCCGTCCACCAGCGCCAGCGCGGGCTTGCCCATCTGCTCCAACGTGCGGAAAACGTCGTGGAAGGATTCGAGCATCTGGTAGACCGTCTCCGGCTGGTGCTCCTCGACCGAGACGCCCGCGCTGAAGGCGCGCGAGCCCGCGACCGCGTCGAAGACGACGGCCACTACGTCGCGCATCCCCATGCACTCGGTGAGCGCTGCGTCCACCTCCCGCATCATCGCGATGGTGAAGATGTTCAGCGGCGGCCGCGCGAACGTCACGCGCGCTACCCGCTCCTCCACGCGGAAACGTATGTGCTGATAAAGGTCAGGCATAGCTTTCAAGGAATGATGAATGATGAATTAAGAACTGTCTTTCATTCATCATTCATCATTCATCATTCATCACTTCCCCTCCCGAGGCGGCGGAAGAGGAGGTAGACGGGGAGGCTCAGCGCGAGCAGCCCGAGCGCGTAGAGGCTGTTCTCGGTGTCGCTCCAGACGGCGCCCGCGAGGAAGGCGGCGGAGACCGCGAGCGCGGAAGCCGTCGTAAAAGGATAGCCCCACGCGCGGTACGGCCGCGCCGCTTCAGGCTCGCGCCGCCGCAGCACGAAGATCGAGAGGAAGACGAGCGCGAGGTCTGTGACGAAGAAGAAGGCGAGCGCCGCGAGCAGCTTCGCGAACGTCCCGCTGAAGACGATGAGCAGCACGGCCGCCGCCGTCGAGAGCGCGAGCGACACGGTCGGCGTCCCCCCGCGGTTGACGCGCGCCGCCGCGCGCCAGAAGAGACGGTCGCGGCTCATCGCGTAGACGACGCGCGGCGCCGTCAGGGTGTTCCCGTTCACCGACGCGAGCAGAGAGACTATTGCCACCACGCCGATGACCGTCGCGCCGCGCGGCCCGAAGACGGCCTCGGCCGCCGCGCCCGCCGCGAGCTTCTGCCCCGCGAGTTGTTCGATGGGCAAGACGTAGAGCAGAGCCGCGTTGAAGAGCAGGTAGACGACGATGACGAGCAGCACGCTCCCAACCATCGCGCGTGGGACGCTGCGCGCCGTGTCGCGCACCTCCTCGCCGAAGTAGACCGTGCTGTACCAGCCGTCGTATGTGTAGATGATGCCTTGCAGCGCGAGCACGACGGCCGTCAACCACCCGAGCCCGGAAGGCACGGCCGGCATCGCCGTTTCAGTCCTCGCTCCCGCGCCGCGCCCGCCGTAGGCGAAGCAAGCCGCGATGAGCGCGGCGAAGGCGAGCGTCTTCAGGAGGCTCGTCAGCTCCTGCGACCGGCTGCCCCAGCGCACGCCGCGCCACTGGAGCAGCGCGAAGACGATGGTCACGCCCGCAGCGACCGCGAGCGACCGCCCCGCGAGCGCGGGGACGAGCAGCCCCGCGTACTCGCCGATCACGAGCGCGACGGCCGCGACCGTGCCGCACGTCGAGAGCCAGTCGCTCCACCCGACGACGAAGCCCGGGTACTCGCCCAGAGCGCGCCGGGCGAAGACGTAGAAGCCGCCCGAGCGCGGGATCATCGTCCCCAACTCCGCCACCGACACCGCGCCGAAGAGCGCGTAGACGCCGCCCAGCAGCCACGCGCCCATGAAGAGCCAACGGTTCGGGAGCTGCTGCGCCACCTCGCCCGGCGTCCGCAGGATGCCCATCCCGACGGTGATGCCGACCGTCACCGCCATCCCGAACACCACCCCGAGCACGCGCAGCAGACGCCCGCGCCCTTCCGTAAGGACGGCTTCGGCCACTGACTTCTCGACTGTCGCCATTCGGGGCTTGCTCCTTTGATAGTAGTCAGTAGTCAGTAGAAAACATCTTCCTTCTACTGTCTACTGCTTTCAAAGATTTGACTGAGGTGGTGCTTGAGGTGGTCTACGTAGTCGCGCATCAGGTGTTCGAGCGTGGCGGGCTCTTCCCTTGAGACGGGCGCGAAGCCGATCTCGTGCAAGTTGTGCTCGCGCCGCGGGCGCAGGCGCTCCCGTTCGGGCGCGCGCCCGATGACGTGCGCGAGGTGCAGGTTATAAAACTTCCAGAGGTTGACGACGAGCGGCCACGGCTCTGCGTCGTACCCTTGCGAACGCACCCACTCGTCCTGCGCGTAGCCGGGGAAGACGAGGTCTTCTTTGAACTGCGCGCGGACGAAGCGCTGGTGGTTGTTCGCCGCCGAGTCGATCAGGTGGCCGAGCGTCTCCTTCGCAGACCAGCCCCCCTCGCCCCGCCGCGACGACACCTCCGCGTCCGTCATCGACAGCAGGCGCGCCGACGCCTCCTCCACCGTCCGCACGAAGTCTTCGAGTACGTCTTTCATCAACGTCTCCCGCGCTTCGGCGCGCGCTTCTCCTCCGATTCGATCTCGTCCGTCGTGGCGAGCACGAACTTTCCCTTCACGACGACCTTCCCGTTCACCGTGCACGTCCAGTCGAAGCGCGTCGCGTTCGTGGCCCAGTCGAAGGCGGCAAAGTCGTCGGGGAAGTTGAGGTAGCCGAAGTTGTCGCCCTCGACCTTGACCTTCTGCCGCCACTGCTTGCCCGTGCGCACGGCCGTCACGACGAAGGTCGCCTCGTAGCCGTGCAGGTCGTCGTTCTTGTCGCGCACGCCGATGCGCACGCTCGGCGCCTCAGACCACTGCCAGTGAACCTGCCGCACCGGCGCCGCTGCGACGCCCGCGCCGAACGACATCAAAAACAGCAACGCACACAGTCTCCTCATCCTTCTCCCTTCCGCGTTAAGAACTTATTTTGAAATTTCAAATTTGAAATTTGAAATTCTTAAAGCGACTGGCCGCCGTCAACGTTGAGGACGGCGCCGGTGACGTGGCGCGCGCGTTCGGAGCAGAGGAAGAGGACGGCGTGCGCCACGTCCTCGGGCTCGCCCATGCGGCCGAGCGCCGACTCGCGCGCGGCGCGCTCCCTGACCGCCTCGGGCAGACGTTCGACCAGCGGCGTGCGGATGAAGCCCGGCGAGACGGCGTTGACGCAGACGCCGTAGCGGCCCAGCTCGGCCGCCGCCGAACGCGTCAGCGCCAACACCCCGGCCTTCGACGCCGCGTAGTTCGCCAGCCCGAAGCGTCCGCGCCCGGCCTCAATCGAAGCGACGTTGACAACGCGCCCCCCGCGCACGCGCCGGAAGTGGCGCGCGGCCGCCTGCGTGTAGCTGAACGCGCCCTTCAGGTTCGTGTCGAGGACGAGCTGCCACTGCTCTTCGCTCAGCTCCCACAGCGGCGCGTCGGCCGTCGTGCCCGCGGCGTTGACGAGGATGTCGAGCCGCCCCAGACGTTGCAAAGTCTCTTCGACGACTTGCGCGGCGCGCGCGTGCTCGCGCACGTCCGCGCGGAAAGATACCACGCGCCCGCCCGCGGCCTTCAACAAATTCTCGACCTGCGCGAGCTGCGCGTCGGCCGCCGCGTCCAACACGACGAGGTCGGCGCCCGCGCGCGCCAGCTCCCACGCACAAGCGCGCCCGATCCCCGACGCCCCACCCGTCACCAGCGCGACCCTGCCCTCGAACTCAAGAGTCATAAGAACCAAATGATGAACGATGAATGATGAGTGATGAATATAACACCGTCGAGATATTCATCACTCATCATTCATCGTTCATCATTTCGGGAAGGTCGCGCCGAGCCAGGACTGGTAGTTGCGGCGCTGCTGTTCGGTAGCGGAGGCTTCGGGGACGATGCGGTAGGCGGCGGCGGCGCGCGAACCGAGCTTGAAGGGGATGGTGCGCAGCTCGTCGCCGCGGAAGACGGTGAGGGTGAGCCCGTCGCCGGGGCGCTTGTCGGAGATGCGCTCGTTGAGGAAGGCGAGCGTGGCGCGGTAGCCGTCCACGGCGACGATCTGGTCGGCGGCCGAGAGCCCCTGCTCGTAGGCGGCCGTGCCCGCGGGCACGTTCTTCACGGCGAGGTGGCCGTCCTTCTCTTCGAGCGTCGCGCCGAGGTCGGCCACCGCGGGCGCGGGGCGGCCCGCCGCGTCGCTCTTGGTGTCGAGCCGCAGGCCAGCCCACGCGAGCGCCGCGTCGTAGTCCAACTCCTCGCGCCCGCGGACGTAGCGGCGGAAGAACTCTTCGAGCCCGGCGCCCGCCGCGCGCTCGGCCTCTCGTTGAAAGTCCTCGGGCGTGTAGTTGCGACCCTTCTTGAAGTAGTCGTGGTAGAGCGCGCGCATCACGTCGTCGAGCGAGTGCGCTCCGTTCGAGCGGCGCCGGATTTCGAGGTCGAGGAGGAGCCCGACGATGGCGCCCTTGTCGTAGTAGGAGATGGACGTGTTGACCGTGTTCTCGTCCGGCCGGTACTGCTTGACCCACGCGTCGAAGCTCGCCTCCTCAAGGCTCTGCCAGAGGCGGCCGGGCGTCTGCTGCAACTTCTGCATCTCGCGCGCCATCAGTTGAAGGTACTGCCGGTCGTTCATCAGCCCCGCGCGTTGCAGGAAGCGGTCTTCGTAGTAGCTCGTCACGCCCTCGGCCATCCAGAGCAGGCGCGTGTAGTTCTCGCGCGTGTAGTCGAAGGGGCCGAGCGCGTCGGGGCGGATGCGCTTGACGTTCCAGAGGTGAAAGTATTCGTGCGAGATGAGGTCGCTGTAGAAGTCGAGCAGTTCGGCCTGCGACGAGAAGCCGAAGCGGCGCTGGATGATGGCGGCCCCGTTGCGGTGTTCGAGCCCGCCACCGCGCGCGGGGCCGAGCAGGAGGAAGAAGGTGTAGTCGCGGTGCGGCATCTCGCCCATCATCTCGACCTCGACCTCGGCGATGCGCTGCGCGTCGCGCCGCAAACGCTCCGCGTCGTAGTTGCCTTCGCCGTCGATGACGATGCGGTGCGGCACGCCCCTGACCTCGAACGAGAGCGTCTTAAAATTACTGACGAGGAAGGGCGAGTCGTAGAGCACGTCGAAGTCTTCAGCGCGGAAGGTGTTTGGCGCGCCCGGGACGGCGGGAAGACCGGTCGCAATCTGCCAGTCGCCGAAGGGCTCGACCTTGAGCGTCGAGGGCGCGCCGAGCAGGCCGTCGGGGTACGTCAGCAGGTTGGCGTTGTTCCAGAAGGCGTGGCGGTCGTTGAGGTCGGCCGTGCGCACGCTCAGCTCGTTGGCGTAGACCGAGTAGCGCACGCGCACCTCGCGCGCGCCCGTGGTCTCGACGCGCCAGGTGTTCTTGTTCGCCTTCGTCCAGTTAAGAGTTCGGCCTCCGCCGCCGCGCGCGTCGAAGCCCTGTACGTGGCGCTCGAACTCGCGCACGAGGTAGGAGCCGGGCGTCCAGACCGGCATGAGCAGGTCGAGCGCGGCGGGCGCGTCCGCCCTGTAGCGCAGCCGCGCCTCCACTTCGAAGAGGTGCGTGTGTGGCCGCGGCATCGAGACCGTGTAAGAGATTTCGGGCGCGTCCGCGGGGACGGCGCGCGAGCGCTGGTCGGAGACTTGCGCGCTCGCGCCGCTCAGTAAAAACAGAAACAGGGTCGTCGCTAAGGCGAACGACCTCGCGCAAGTGTGTCGCATCGTGCTTAACACTTCCTTCGACAAGCCGGAATGTTTGGGAGAAGATAACGAAGGAATCTTACAACGAAACCCGGCGGGCGCGCGAACGCCGACTCCGGCTCAAATCTCGGCGATGGCGTAGGCGCAGCGCAGTTCGTCCGACGATACGCAGTCGAGGTCGGGCTGCGGCCCGAAGGCGGCGAGTAAGATAAGGTAGATGGCGAGCACCCAGAGGAGGCCGGTGAGTATCGCGACGCGCAGCCAGTGGAGCCCCTCCATCCGTATGAGCTTCCTCAGCCCGAGCACGCCGAGCACGGCGAGGCAGATGAGATTGATTGGAATGTGATCCGGCAGCTCTACCACCTGCGCCCCCTTCCGTTGACTCACAGACACCGGCCGGCGCCTGCCGGTTCCCGCGCCGCTTCCAACGGCGCGCGGAGTTGTGTCAAACTTTCACCCACACAAATCTCAACTGCGGAAACAGGGAGGTCGGGGCGATGTCGATTGTGGCGTGTGCGAAGTGCGGCGCGAAGAACCGCGTGGACGAGCGCGTGACCTTCGTCGGCAAGCAGCCGGTGTGCGGCCGCTGCGGCGCGGAGCTACAGGTCGGCGGAGAGAGCGCCGAGCCTGCGAGGGACGTGGGGCGGAGTTCAAAGCAGGACGAAGGGAAGACCGTGACGGTGACGGACGCGACGTTCGCGCGCGAGGTGCTGGAAGCCTCGGCCCGGCGCCCCGTGCTGCTCGACTGCTGGGCGCCTTGGTGCGGCCCCTGCCGCACGATCGCGCCCGCGCTCGAAGAGCTGGCCGCCGAGTCGGCCGGTCTCTACCGCGTCGCCAAGCTCAACGTGGACGAGAACCCGCGCACCTCCGCCGCCCTCGGCATCCAGTCTATCCCGACCCTCTTCGTCTACAAGGGCGGCCAGCCCGTCGAGCGCATCGTCGGCGCGCAGCCGAAGCAAGTCCTCGCCGCACGCCTCGCGGCGCACCTGTAAAAGTAGTGAATGGTGAATAGTAAATCGTGAATAGTAAGAGCCTGTCTTAACTATTCACGATTTACTATTCACTATTCACTGCTACTGAACGTTGACCGTCACCTCGCGCTTGCCGCAGGGGGAGGAGAAGGTGACGAGGAAGGCGCCGGTCTTGGCGCTGGAGGAGATGACGGTGAAGCGCGCGCCGTTGCCGTCCTCCGGCTTGTGCGGTTCGGCGAGGATGCTGATGTCGGCCCAGTTCGCGGTCGAGGGCGCGATGCGCGGCGGCGTCCGGCCCGTGTAGTTCTCAAGGGTCACGGCGACGGTGGCCGAGCCGCCGTTGCTCTTGAGGTTGAGCGCCGCTTCGCCGGCCGTCAGCACGCACGGGCCGCCCGGCGAAGCGGGCGCGGGCGAAGTCGCCGGCGAAGGTTCGGGCGCCGGTGTCGGACTCGCGGTCGGGGTCGTGGCCTCGGGCGTGGGAGATGGCGAAGGCTCGGGCGGGGTAGCCG
>CAXTSK010000221.1:0-8028 GCA_964246655.1 uncultured Pyrinomonadaceae bacterium | reverse complement strand
CACCAGACCATGATCGGGCTGGCGATGGCGACCGAAGAGTAGGTGCCGAAGATGATGCCGATGAGGAGCGCCACGGAGAAGCCGCGCAAGACCTGCCCGCCGAAGACGACCATCGCCAGCACCGAGAGGAAGACCAGACCCGACGTGATGATCGTGCGCGAGAGCGTCTGGTTGACCGAGTCGTTCGTCACGTCGTAGAGGGTCGAGCGGCGGTGCATGCGCAGGTTCTCGCGGATGCGGTCGAAGATGACGATGGTGTCGTTGACCGAGAAGCCGACGAGCGTGAGGAGCGCCGCGATGACCGTCAGGTTGACCTCGAACTGGAAGATCGAGAAGAAGCCGAGCGTGACGAGCACGTCGTGGAAGACGGCGATGACGGCGGCCGCGCCGTACGTCCACTCGAAGCGGAAGGCGATGTAGAGCAGGATGCCGACGAGCGCGAGCAGCGTGACGGCCACGGCCTGATTCCTGAGCGCCGCGCCCGCGACGGCGCCGACGGCGTCCGTGCCGATGATCTTGAAGGCGTTGCCCTGCTCGGGAAACGGGGCGTTGGTCTCGACCTGCACGCCGCCGGTGAGACTCTTGAGTCCGGCGGCCACCTTGGCGCGGCCGATGTCCACCTGCGTCTTGCCCTGTGCGAGTTCGCCGGTCTCCAACTGCGGCAGGCGAATGAGCACCTCGCCCTGCTTGTCGGTCACGGGCTGGATGATCGGGTCGGGGATGCCCTGTGCGGCGACGGCGTCGCGGATGGCTTCGGCCGCGGGGCGCTCCTTGAAGTCCGCCGTCACGACCGTGCCGCCCTTGAAGTCGATGCCGAGGTTGAACGCCTCGGTGCCACCGGGCGCCAGTTGCCGCGCGAGCGCCGAGGCCAGCCCGCCGAGCATGATGACGGTCGAGACGAGGATGAAGACCTTCCGGTACTTCAGCCAGTCGACGTTGACATTGTGCAATATCTGAAACATGGCGTTTAGTAAATGGTAAATGGTAAATGATGAATGGTGAAAAGCAGTTCTATTGACTATTCACCATTCACCATTGACTGTCCTTAAATGCTGAGCGTCTCGACGCGGCCCTGCTTGGAGAGCTTGTGCGAAAGCTCCCACATGAAGATGGTGCGCGAGACGTAGACGGCCGTGAACAGGTTCGCCAGCAGCCCGAGCACGAGCGTGACGGCGAAGCCGCGGATGGGGCCGGTGCCGAAGACGAACAGGAACGCCGACGAGACGATGGTCGTCACGTGCGTGTCGATGATCGTCACGAAGGCGCGGTCGAAGCCCACGTCGATGGCCGAGGGCACGGTCTTGCCCGAGTGCAGCTCCTCACGGATGCGCTCGAAGATGAGCACGTTCGAGTCCACGGCCATGCCGATGCCGAGGATGATGCCGGCGATGCCGGGCAGCGTCAGCGTCGCGTCGAAGACGATGAGCGCGGCAAGCGTCAGCAGGGTGTTCAGGAGCAGCGCGACGACGGCGTTGACGCCAGACCAGCGGTAGTAGACGAGCATCGTCAGCACGACGAGCGCGAGGCCGACGAGCGAGGCGGTCACGCCCGCGCGGATCGAGTCCGCGCCGAGGCTCGGGCCGACGGTGCGCTCTTCGAGGTAGAGAATCTTGGCCGGGAGCGCGCCCGAACGCAGCGTGAGCGCGAGGTCGTTGGACGAGTCCTTGGTGAAGTTACCGGAAATCTGCCCGGTGTCGGTGATCTGCTGCTTGATATAGGGCGCGGACTTCACGCGGTCGTTGAGGACGACCGCCATGTAGGCGTTGACGTTCGCGGCCGTCCACGCGCCGAACTTCTGCGCGCCGCCGGGCTTCAGGGTGAAGTTGATCTGATAGGCGTCGTCGCCGCCCGCGGGGTTGTTCGAAGCGGCGTCGGCGCTGCGCAGCTCGCTGCCGTCGATGACGGCCGGCGACTCGACGACCACGTAGGCCGTGGACTTGCCCGGCGCGGGCGGCGTGGTCGAGCCGGCGGCGGTCGGCTCGTTGCGCGCGGCGTAGGGCAGCACGCGCCGGTTCGGCGGGACGGTGCCGCCGAGCGAAGCTTTGGCGGCCTCCTCGGTCGGATAGGTCGTGATGCCCCCGGTGTTGAAGGTTCCGCCGACGACCTTCATCAGCTCAAGCCGCGACTCGCTCTGGAGCAGCGCCTTGATGCGCTCGGGGTCGTCGATGCCGGGCATCTGGAGGAGAATCTGGTGCGAGTTGGTCGAGCCGTGCGCCTGGATGGTCGGCTCGGTGACGCCGAGGGCGTTGATGCGCGTGTCGATGATCTTGAGCGCGTCCTGTGTGGCGCGGTTGCCCAGGTCGGTCTTGGCGCGGTCGGTCATCTCCCAGGTGATGGTGTTGCCGCTGACCGACGAAGTCCACGCCGACGGGTCGAAGTCGTTGACGCGGCGCGGGAGTTGGTCGCGCATCTCCTGAAGCTTGGACGTGTCGTTGGCGACGACGACGACGCGGTAAGTGTCCCCGTTGATCTCGGGCCGCGCCTCCTTGATGTCGAAGCCGAGGTCGCGGGCGGCGATCTGCACGCCGTTGTAGACGTTCTCGGTTACGCGGCGCAGGTAGTCCTGCACCTGCACCTGCATGACGAGGTGCGAGCCGCCGCGCAGGTCGAGCCCGAGGTTGATGTTGTGGCGCAGGATGTTGTTGACGCCCGCCAGCGTGAAGTCGTTCCGGGTCGGCTTGCGCCCCGGCCAGAAGATCGCGGTCAGCGCGAGGAGCGTCACGACGGCGATGATGACGACGCGCGATAGAAGATTCTTTTTCATAATTCAGTAGGCAGATGGCAGTAGGCAGATGGCAGTACGCTCCGCGTTTCGGTCGTTGCCGGATAATTCGAAACTTTCGACAGCAGGGCTTCTAACTGCATACTGCCCGCTGCCTACTGCCTACGGCTTAACCTCCTCTTCGCCCTGCATGCCGGAGACGGACGCGCGGGAGATTTCGAGGAGCGATTTGTCGGCGCTCATGACGAGCAGAGACTTCTCCTTGACTTGCTTAACGGTGGCGTAGATGCCGCCCGAGGTGACGACCTTGTCACCCGGCTTCAGCGTTGACACCATGTCGGAGAGCGCCTTCTGGCGCTTGCGCTGGGGGAGGATGATCAGGAAGTAGAAGACGCCGAAGATGAGCAGGAAGGGCATCAGCCCGCCCAGGAGGCCGCCCATGCCGCCCTGCAAGATGAAAGCGAGATTGGTCATCGGAAGTTTAAGGGTGCCACAAACCTCGAATTTGGAATCTGCCACGCGGCGCCGAGGCACACAGGGTCGGCGCGCGTGCGCCCGGCGCGCCCCGTGGCTCCGGCCGAAGCGGAATTGTTCAGGGGATAAAGCGACGCCGAACTGCCCGCGAGTCACCCGACGCCGGAGTTGATTCCCTCAAGAAACTCCCGCCGAAATCGCGTGAATTCGCCAGACCGGATAGCTTGCCTGACGCGCCGCATGGTGTCAAGGAAGAACGCAAGATTGTGGTGCGACAAGAGCACCGCGCCCAGCATCTCGCCCGTCATATATAGATGACGCAGGTAAGCGCGCGTATGTCTTTGGCAGACGGTGCACCCGCACGCCTCGTCGAGCGGGCGCGCGTCGGTCGTCCAGGTCGCGTTCTTGATGTTGAGTTTGCCCCGGGAAGTAAAAGCCTGACCGTTGCGGCCGTTGCGCGTCGGGATGACGCAGTCGAACATGTCCACGCCGCGCGCGACGCACTCGACCAAATCTTCGGGCGTGCCGACGCCCATCAGGTAGCGCGGGCGGTTCTGTGGCATCAGCGGCGCGACGTGCTCGACCACTTCGTACATGACCGGCTTCTCTTCGCCGACGCTCAAGCCGCCGATGGCGTAGCCGTCGAAGCCGACCTCGACCGTCCGCTCTAAACTCTCGCGTCTCAGGTCGAGGTGCGTCGCGCCCTGCACGATGCCGAAGATGGCCTGCCGCGTGCCCGACTCTTCCCTTCCGGCGTCCGAGCCCTCGCGCTGCAACTCGTCGAAGCGCGTGCGCGACCGGCGCGCCCAGCGCGCGGTCAACTCAAGCGACGTGCGCGCGGCGTCGCGCGCGGCCTGTCCCGGCGGGCACTCGTCGAAGGCCATCACGATGTCCGAGCCGAGCGCGGCCTGCACCTCCATCGAGACCTCCGGCGAGAGGAAGCATTGTCGCCCGTCGATGTGAGAGCGGAACTCGACGCCCTCCTCCGACAGACGCCGCATGTGGCTCAGGCTGAAGACCTGAAAGCCACCCGAGTCGGTCAACATTGCACGCTTCCAACCGACGAAGCGGTGCAGCCCGCCCAGCGCGCGGATGACCTCCGGCCCCGGCCGCAGCCAGAGGTGGTACGTGTTCCCGAGGATGATGCGCGCGTCTAAATCCTCCGCCTCAAGCTCCTCGAACCGCACGCCCTTCACCGACCCGAGCGTCCCCACGGGCATGAAGACCGGCGTCTCGACCGCCCCGCGCCTCGTTCGCAGCACCCCCGCGCGCGCCTCGCCTTCCCGCGCGAAGATTTCCCACCCGAGCGCTTCGTCAACCACGCGGCGCTCTCCCCGGACGAATGTTTGAATGCGTCATGGAGCGATTCTATCTCAAGGGCTGACGGGCGTCAGGCGCTCTTGGGCGAGGCCGAGGACAAACGTCTCCCAGCGTTTTTGAAAGGCTTCCATGTCGGGCTCGTTGAGGACTTTCTTCAAAGTGTCGTAGCCGGTGGGGTCAGCGGCGCGGTTGTTATAAAAGTCGCGGTAGAAGCGCGTGAGGAGGCCGCGCTCTTGCAGGTAGTAGCAGAGGTAGCGCGCCTGCGCGTAGTTGGTGCCCTGCGGGTCGTCGTCGTAGAAGGCGCGGCCGTCGAGCGCGAGGAGCTTTTGGAACGAGGTCAGGCCGCCGCGGCGGATGGCGCGTTGGAGGCCGGGCAGGCGCCAGTTGGTGTAGCCGACGATGTGCCCGTCCTGCTCGCCGCTCTGCTCGTAGAGCGAGCCTAAGCCTTCGTTGAGCCACGGCGGGCAGTCGGGGAAGTTGGCCTCGACGAACGGATGGACGATCTCGTGAACGAGCGTCCCGCCGCCGGTCTCGATGTTCATGACCAGAGACTTGTGCGCGGGCGAGTAGTAGCCGTAGGGCGTCGAAGGCTTGCCGCCGAAGAGACTCGTCGCGTGCTTTGTGTAAGAGGCCGAGTCCTTGAAGAGCCAGATGTCCAAAATCTCCTTCGGGTCTTGCTTGAAGTAGTCGCGCTTGAGCAGCGTGACCGCCCAGCGCACGGTGCCGCGCGCGTCCTCCTCGACCGCCGCGCGCCCGCCGTCGCCGACGACGACGAACGGCTTCTCAATAACTATCTCGAACTCTCTCGAAGGCAGCTTCTTCTTAAGCTGCTCGACGTGGCGCGCGTAGTCGGCGTCGCTGAGGCCGGCGGACGGTGTCGCGTTGGCGTTGACGGAAGTGCGGACGTTCGCGTTCCCGTTGCGCGCGGTCTGGCCGGCAAAGCTTGAAGTCTGCGTGCAGCCCGCGGCGAGCGCGAGCGGCATGACGAGAATGACGGTCAGCATCCCTCTCATGCTTCGACCCCGGGCAGTTCGTCGAGCCGGATGACGGGCAGGCGCACGGTGAAGCGCGAGCCGCATCCCACCTCGCTCTCGGCCGCGATCTGTCCGCCGTGTGCCTCGATCAACTCTTTGACGAGCGAGAGGCCGATGCCCAAGCCGCCGTGGCGGCGCGTGGCGGTCGAGTCGGCCTGCCGGAAGCGCTCCCAGATGTGCGGCATGAAGTCGGCGGGGATGCCTTCGCCGGTGTCCTCGACTTCGACCTCGATCCAGCGCGGGCTCGCGCCGTCCGCGCTCGGGGACGAGTCCTGAAAGAGGCGTGTGCGGACGCAGACGCGGCCGCCCGTCGGCGTGAACTTGATGGAGTTCGAGAGCACGTTCCACAGAATTTGGTGGACGCGCTGCGCGGCGGCGATGGTCGGCGGGAGCCCCGGGGACAGCTCAAGCCGCACTTCGAGGTTGCGCGCCTGCGCCGTCTGTCGCACGGTGCGCTCGGCCCCGCGCACCAGTTCGTTGATGTCGAGCAGGTCGCGGTGCAGGCGCAGCACGCCGCGCTGTATGCGCGAGAGGTCGAGGAGTTCGCTGATGAGCTGCGTCAGCGACATGGCCGAGGAGCTAATGGCGCTGATGCCGTCGGCGAGGTCGCCGTCGCCGCGCATCAACTCTGCCCTCTCCGTAAGCATCTCGACCCAGCCGTTAATCGCGGTCAAAGGCGTGCGCAATTCATGTGAGAGCGTGGCGAGGAATTGGTCTTTAAGCCGATTGGCTTCGCGCAGCTCGCCGATGAGCCGTGCGTTCTCAAGCGTCGCGCCGACGTGCGTGGCGACGGCGACGAGGAGGTCAACGTCGTCCTCGCTCCACTCGCGGCGCTCGCGCGTCTGGTGGCCGCTGATGGAGCCGATGACGCGCCCGAGGTGCATCACGGGGACGACGACCAGACTCTTCAGGTGCATCCTCTCGATCACACCTTCAGCCCCGGCGGTGAGTGGATGTGAGAGTACGTCTGGAACGACGAGCGGGCGGCGCGTGGTGCGCAGGGTATAGGGGATGGGCGAGCGCGCGCGCACCGCAGGCCAGTCCGTGACCGGCTCGACGCCCTCGGCGCACCACTCGCCGTAGAAGTCGTCGTGCTCGTCGTCGGCGAAGAGGACGGCGACGCAACGGTCGAGGTCTAAGACCTCGCCGACGCGCTCGATGACTTCCCGAACCTTCTCGTGCGGCTCCGTTCCGTGTTGCAGAGAGAGCAAGAGACGATTGACGACGGCCTCGCGCTCGGCCTGCGCCTGGATGGTGGCGAAGAGGCGTGCGTTGACGACCGTCTCGGCCGCCTGCGAGGCGAGTATCTCCAACAACCTCAGCTCGCGTTCCGAAAACCCGCCCGCGCGGTTGGCGAGGTAGATGAAGCCGATCAACTCGCGCTTGATCTTCAAAGGCACGCTCAGCACGGAGCGCACGCCCCAGCGCTCCGCGAAGGCGCGGTTGATGCGCTCGTCCGAGGTCGGCTCGTTGGAGACGAAAGCCTCGCCGGTCTGGAAGAGCGGCGCGTCTCGGTTCTCGCGTTCCAGCCGGAAGCGAAACTCTTCGACGAGCCCCTCCGGGGTGTTGCTGCCCGGGGCTTCGGCGCGGACGAGGTTGGTGCGGCGGTCGTAGGTGGCGATGAGCCCCATCTCCGCGCCCGCGAGCTTGCAGATGGCGCCCGCGAGCCGCTGAGAGATAACGTCGATGTTCGCGAGCGTCGAGAAGGTGCGCGTGATCTCGTAGAGGCCGCGCAGCTCGCGCTCGCGCTCCCAGCTCTCTTCGAGCAGCTGCGTCTTCTCGATGGAGATGGCAAGCGGCACGGCGAGTCTTTCCAAAGCGAGGAGGTGCCGGCGTTCGTAGGCCGCGCCCGCGTGGCTCGTCAGGTTGAGGCTCCCGACCGCGCGCCGCATCGAGAAGAGCGGCACGCAGACGGCCGAGCGGAACCCCTCGCGCCGCAGGTCTGCGTAGACGTTGAAGCGCGTCTCCTCGCTCAACTCGGGAATGGAGACGGTGCGCCGCTCGGTCAAGGCGAGTTCCGTCACCGAACCCTTCAAGGGGCCTCGGGCTCCGACCGCGAGCGAGCCCGCGCGCTCGCCCGTCAGCGCATAGACGCGCAGGGTCTCGCCGTCCTCCTCGCACAGGGCAATCGACGCGCGGTCGAAGGGGACGAGCGAGCGTATCTGCTCGGTCGTCAGCTCGAAGACCTCTTCGACGGTGCGGCCGGTGTTGACGGCGGCGACGATGCGGTTGACGGTCTCCAACTGCTCGTTCGCCTCGCCGAGATAATCGACGAGCGCACGCAGCCGCTCAAGCTCGCCGTCGGGCGCCTCGCGTCCTCCGTCGCCTTTCGTTTGTTCGCTGTCGTCTGGCATGGGCGTGGTCAGCCCTTCTTCTTGTGGCGCTCGACGATGCGGAGCGGGGTGGCAAAGAAGTCGAACTCCTCGCGCAGACGGTTTTGGAGGAAGCGCTCGAACGAGAAGTGGAGACCCGCCCGCC
>CAXTSK010000220.1:0-8041 GCA_964246655.1 uncultured Pyrinomonadaceae bacterium | reverse complement strand
TCGTCAACGTTCTCGACCACGACGGCCGCATGGTCGTCGAAGACGACCCGGCGCGCCCCGCCTCGTTCGACCCCGCGACGGGCGCCGTCGAGTGCTCGAAGCGTCGCGTCGAGTGGGAGACCTATTACGGCCTCGGCGAGAAGGCCGGCGCGACCGTCTCGCGCGACACGCAGCAGTTCGTGATGTGGAACACGGACACCTACGGCTACCCGCGCGGCCTCGACCCCATCTATCAATCAATCGGCTTCTACACAGCGTTACGTTACGAGAAGGCACAGGGCGGCGCGCGCGGCGCGGCCTACGGCCTCTTCCTCGACAACACCTCGCGCACATACTTCGACATGGGGAAGACCGACCCGGCGCGCGTGACCTTCGGCGCGGCGTCGGGCGAGCTGAACTACTACGTCTTCACGGGAGGCGCGGAGCGCACGCCGAAGAACGTCCTGCGCGACTACACGGAGCTGACGGGTCGCGCGCCGCTGCCGCCGCTGTGGGCGCTCGGCAACCAGCAGTCGCGCTGGTCTTACTACCCCGAGGCGCGCGTGCGCGAGGTCGCGCGCGGCTTCCGCGAGTCGAGGATTCCGGCGGACGTGATCTACCTCGACATCGACTACATGGACGGCTACCGCGTCTTCACCTGGAACCGCGAGCGCTTCCCCGACCCCGCGAAGCTGATCGCCGACCTGCGCGCCGAAGGCTTCCGCACCGTCGTCATCATCGACCCCGGCATCAAGGTTGACCCGAACTACTTCGCTTACAAAGACGGCCAGGCGGGCGGCCACTTCGTCAGGAACGCGGACGGGAGCGAGCTGCACGCGAGCGTCTGGCCCGGCGTCTGCGCCTTCCCCGACTTCACCGATCCGAAGGCGCGCGAGTGGTTCGGCTCGCTCTACAAACAGAATTTGGACGAAGGCATCGCGGGCTTCTGGAACGACATGAACGAGCCCGGCGTCTTCCTCTCCGACCAGACGCCCAAGCCCGACACCTTTCATCACCCGATGAAGACGTTCCCCTTAAACGCGCGCCACGCGGGCGAGGGTCAGACGGGGACGCACGCGCGCTACCACAACGTCTACGGGATGCAGATGGCGCGCTCGACCTTCGAAGGTTTAAAGAAGCTGCGGCCCGACGCGCGCCCCTTCGTCCTGACGCGCGCGGGCTACGCGGGCGTGCAGCGCTACTCGGCCGTGTGGACGGGCGACAACGTCGCGAGCTGGGATCACTTGAGACTGTCGATCCCGATGCTTCTCAACCTCGGCGTCTCGGGCGTGCCCCTCGTCGGCTCGGACGTGGGCGGCTTCTCCGGCAACCCGAGCCCCGAACTCTACACGCGCTGGCTCCAGGCCGCCGCGCTCACGCCCTTCCTGCGCTCGCACTCCGAGGCGGGCTCGAAGCCGCACGAGCCCTACTCGTTCGGCGAAGAGTTCACGAAGATCAACCGCGCGAGCGTCGAGCTGCGCTACAAACTACTCCCGTACCTCTACACGCTCTTCCGCGAGCACACCGAGACGGGCGCACCCGTCATGCGCCCGCTCTGGTTCGAGTACCCCGACGACTCGCGCACCTACACGTTGGAAGACGAGTACCTCGTCGGCCGCGACCTGCTCGTCGCGCCCGTCGTGACCGAGGGCGTCGTGAAGCGGCGTGTCTACTTCCCCGCGGGCGACAACTGGGTTGACTGGTGGACGGGCAAGACGTACGAAGGCGGCAAGGAAGCTGAGATAGAAGCGCCGCTCGAACGCCTCCCGCTCTTCGCACGCGCGGGCGCCGTCATCCCCACGCAGCCGGTCGTGCAGCACACGGGCGAGATGTCGAAGGCTCCGCTCTCCATCGTCGTCGTCCGCGGCGCGGACGGTGAAAGCAGCTTTTACGAAGACGCGGGCGATAGTTATGAGCACCTACGCGGCGGCTACCGACTGGTGAACATCACGCAGCGCGGCAACGGTATCAGCGTCAGTTACGTCGGCAGCTATAATGCCGCGCGCCGGATCGCCGCCCTCGAACTACTCGGCGTCAGCGCACCGCCGCGCGGCGTGGTGGCGAACCGAGACATCGAACTGAGTCCGGAAAAATTCGAGAGCGCAACGGGACGCGTCGTCGTGCCCATAACGATTCCCAACCCGACCTCAATCAACATCGCGCCTTAGTCGCGCGACGCCAGGAAACATTGATGGCCCGCACCAGCAACGAACATTACCCCGGCGCGCTCGACCGCCGCCGCTTCCTCTCGTCGGTCGGCAAGGGTCTGGGCCTCGCCGCGCTCTCCTCGTCCACGGTCGCCTCTTTACTGAAAGACGTACGCGCCGCGTCCAAACGCGTGTCGCATCTCTCCGCCGAAGAGGCCGCGCGCGACGAGGAGTTCTGGTTCGACATCCAGCAGTCCTTCTCCGTCACGCGCGGCATCGTCAACCTCAACAACGGCGGCGTCTCGCCCTCGCCCCGCATCGTCACGGAGGCGCTGGTGCGCTACCTCTGGCAGCAGGAGGACGCCACGGCCTACACCATGTGGCAAATCCTGGAGCCGCAATCGGAGACCATCCGCACCGGCCTCGCCGAACTGTTCGGCTGCGACCGCGAAGAGGTCGCCATCACGCGCAACACTTCCGACTCGCTCGAAGCCCTGCTCTTCGGCTTCGACCTCAAACCCGGCGACGAGGTGCTGACGACGACGCAGGACTACCCGCGCATGCTCACCACCTTGAGGCAGCGCGAGCGGCGTGACCGCATCCGTCTCAAGCTCGTGAAGATTCCCGTCCCGCCGAAAGACCCTTCCGAGATCACGGCCGCCTACGAGGCGGGCTTCACTTCGCGCACGCGGCTCGTCCTCGTCTCGCACATGATTAACCTGACGGGGCAGATCACGCCCGTCCGCGACATCTGCGAACTCGCGCGCAAGCGCGGCGCCGAGACGTTTGTGGACGGCGCGCACTCCTTCGCGCAGTTCCGCTTCCGGCGCGACGATTTAAACTGCGACTACTTCGGCACGTCCCTGCATAAGTGGCTCCACGCGCCGAAGGGGACGGGGATGCTCTACGTGAAGAAGGAGAAGATTAAAAACGTCTGGCCGCTCTTCGCCGCGGAGAAGGCGCAGGACGAAGACATCCGCAAGTTCGAGGAGACGGGCACGCGCTCGGCCGCGCAGCGCTTAGCCATCGGCGAGGCGCTGCTCTTCCACCAAGGCGTCGGCCCCGAGCGCAAGGAGGCGCGCCTCCGCCTGCTCGCGCGCCACTGGATGAACCAGTTGAAGGGCGAGCCGAACGTCCGCTTCAACACCTCCTTCGACGACCGCCAGTCCTGCGCCCTCGCCAACGTTCAAGTCGCAGACACCGACCCGTCGGCCCTCTGCGACTACCTCTTCCGCCGCCACAAAATCTTCGCCACGCCCATCGTCCACGAAGAGTTCCAAGGCGTCCGCATCACCCCGAGCGTCTACACGACATTGAAGGAACTCGACCGTTTCTCCGAAGTCATGACGACGGTCGCGCGCAAGGGTCTGCCGAAGGCTTGAACCCGCGGCCGCGCGCGAGGCATTGAAGGGGCCGCTGCTCATGAAGGTTGCCGCTTACCAAGCACCCCTGCGTGCAAACGGTTCGACGGAGGCCATCGGCCTGATTCGCGCGCAGGTCGCGTGGTGCGAATCGGAGGGGGTAGAGATTCTATGCTGCCCGGAGGGCGTCCTCGGGGGACTGGCCGACTACGCGAGTCGGCCCGCCGACATCGCGCTCGACGTGGGGGCCGGTCAACTGCACGAACTGCTGGCCCCCCTCGCGAGTGACAGGGTCGCGACCATCCTGGGGTTCACGGAGCTTGGAAGCGGGGGCAGACTCTACAACTCCGCCGCGGTCTGGCAGCGGGGCACGGTCGGCGGCGTCTATCGCAAGCTGTACCCGGCGGTCAACAGATCGGTCTACGAGGCCGGGGACAGGATGCCCGTCTTCAGGGTCGGCGACCTGACCTTCGGCATCATCATCTGCAACGACTCCAACTACTACGAGCCGGCTAGAATCATGTCCGCCGGAGGGGCGGCGGCATTGTTCGTACCCACTAACACCGGTCTCCCGCCGTCGAAGGCGGGGCCGGAACTGGTCGCTGAGGCGAGGAACTGTGACATCGCCCGGGCTGTCGAGAACAGTGTTTTCGTGATCCGTGCCGACGTGGCGGGGCGTACCGAAAATCTGGTTTCCTACGGCTCTTCGGGGATCGTCTCGCCCGACGGCGTGGTGCTTCAGTCGGCGCGGCAACTCGGCCCGGACCTCGTCGTGGCCGATATCAAAACCGCGCCCCGTGAGCGTCGGCGCGGCTGGGACGCCGCGAGGAACCGCGCCGTCATGGACGAGTATGTCCGTCTCGTTAAGTCCATCGAAGAGCAGCCCTAAAAATTTCGGCGCGCGCCGAGTCACCCATAAAGACCTTGCCAAACTCTCACTCCTCGTCTATCCTTGCCCCACTCACGACAAGTGAGGTAACACTGATGAGATTTCGCATTCACAGACTCGCCTAGGTAAGACCGCCGTAAACGACGCCCGTCGTTTCTTTCTTTCCCTTCTTAAATGGAAAGCGGTTGCCCGACCACCCAAAGGCCGGGAAGGTGTGTGAATGATGTCGAATCTCGGGATAGAAGTCCGCAGCCTCTCCAAATCCTTCAGCAAGCGTAAGGGTCTCATGCGCACGCGCCGTTCGGTGACGCGCGCGCTCTCGGACGTGTCGTTCAAGGTCGCCGTGGGCGAGACCTACGGGCTGCTCGGGCCGAACGGGTCGGGCAAGTCCACGCTCATCCGCGTGCTCTCGACGCTGCTCGTGCCCGATGCGGGCGAGGTGCGCATGCTCGGCTACCGCATCCCCGGCGAGGAGGCGGAAGTCCGCCGCAGGGTTGGGCGCGTGAGCGTGGATGCGGCCTTCTACAAGAAGCTCTCGGCGCGCGAGAACCTCCTCTACTCGGCCTTCCTCTACGGCATGGAGAAGGCCGCGGCCGAGCGGCGCGCGCTGGAGATTTTGGAAGCCCTGGGGATGGAGGGCGAGAAGTTCACCGACCCGCTCGAAGAGCTGAGCCGCGGCATGCAGCAGAAGGTCGCCATCACGCGCGCGCTTTTGGTGAACCCGCCGCTGCTGCTCCTCGACGAGCCGACGACGGGCCTCGACCCGAAGAGCCGGCGCGACGTGCAGACGTTCCTTGAGAACCTGCGCGGCGAGCACGGGACGACGATCCTTCTGACCTCGCACGACATGGCCGAGACCGAGCGGCTCTGCGCGCGCATCGGCTTCATCGCGGGCGGCCGCCTCATCGCCGAGGGCACGGCCGACGAGCTGAAGCGCGCTTCGGGCGCGGAGACTCTCGACGACGCCTTCATCGCACTCGCCGGCCAGAAGCTCGACGAAGAGGGCAGCGGGAAGAAGCGCGAAGAAGCGCTGGCGGAGGTTTAGCAGATGGAACAGGTTTTAAGACAGACGTGGGCGTTCTTCTTCCGCGACTACCATTTGACGCGGCGTTACTTTTCGTGGGTCGTGGTCTTCACGTTCTACGCGGTGGTCAACTCGGCGACGGTCGTGCTGATCGGCGTGGCGGCGGGAGACCGTCGTTTGACTTTGACGCTGATGGTGGGCGTGATGCTGTGGGGGCTTTTGTCGGTCGTCTTCCAGGAGATCGCCAACTCCATCACGTACGAGCGGTGGGAGGGGACGCTCGAATACACCTTCATGGCGCCGGTCTCAAGGCTCGTGCACCTCGCGGGCGTGAGCATCTTCTCGACGGCCTACGCGGTCGTGCGGGCCGTCATCATCGTGGTGGGGATGTTGCTCTTCGTGGACATCGACATGTCGCGCGCAAACTGGGCGGGGCTGGTCGTGGTGCTCGCCGTCTCAAGCGTGGCCTTCATCGGGCTGGGGTTGATGGCGGCGGTGCTGCCGGTCTTCAGCCCCGAGCGCGGGGCGGAGGCGACAAACATCTTTCAGGGCGTGCTCCTCCTCGTCTCGGGCGTTTATTACGACGTGTCGGTGCTGCCGCGTTGGCTCCAGCCGCTCTCGGTCGTCTCGCCCGCGACCTACGCCCTGTCGGCCTGCCGCAAGCTGGTCGGCATCGGCGAGGGCTCGGAGATGGTCGCGGGCGCCCCGCTCTCGGCGTGTACGTATGAGTTGACGGTCTTGACGCTGATGGGCCTCTTCTTCATCCCGCTCGGCCTCTACGTCTTCGCGCTCGTCGAGCGCTGGGCGAAGAGGACGGGGAAGCTGAAGAGAACGGGGTGAGCCGATTGCGGAATGCGGATTTCGGATTGCGGATTTAAAAGGCAATCGGAAATTAAAAAGCGGATTGAAGGAGCATGAAAGCCATGCCGACTTCAATCCGCTTTCAGTTTTAGAGCGTCTTCCGGCTCGGCTTCAAATCCGCAATCCGAAATCCGCATTCCGCAATCGCATCAGTTCTCCTGCGGCGGGGGCGGGGCCGTGCGGCGGAAGGTGCGGCGGACGCCGGAGCCGGAGCCGGGGCCGCCGATCTCCTTGACGGTGTAGTCTGAGGGCACCTGGAAGAGCGCGGCCGGGGGCTCGGCGCGCGCGATGTTGGTAAGGCGGTAGGTCGTCTCGCCGTAGCGCGGGTCGCTGTGGCGGGTCATGACGACGGCCTGTAGCTCGGGCGAGTACCAGCGCTCGTCCACGATCTGGATCGGCTGCTCGTTGCCGATCTCGCCGACCGGGATGGTGACCGTCGTCCGCGTGCCCTCGGCCGTGACGTTGTCGAACGAACGCGCTTCGAGCTTCTCGGTCTTCGCCTCGTGCTTCGAGCTGCTGCGCATGAACGTCGCGCCCTCGCCGGAGGACGGCCCGGTGACGATGACGGCCGTGCCGGTCTGCTGCGGCGCGTCGGGGCCGGCCACGCGCGTGTTGAAGGTGCGCTCGACCTCGATCTTACGCTGAACCTCCTGCACGACCTTCCCGTCGGCGGCGTCGCTGCCCTCGTACTTGAAGCGCACCTCCATGCGCGGCAGCTTGCGCGCGGTCTTCGAGGAGGGTTCGAGGATGTAGCTGAAGCCCGTGACGGGGTCGTTGATGAAGACGGTCTGCGTCTCCTCGACCGGAGGGGCGTAGGGGCCGATGAAGCCGACCGTCTGCTCGCGGCGCGTGCGCCCTTCGGTATCGCGGTAGAGCTGCGCGGTGTTCTTGCGGACGATGCGGTTGCCGTCCGAGAGCGTCTGCACCGACTCGGTCACGGCCTGCGCCGAGTAGGGCGCGCCCTTGACGAGCTTGCCGGCGAAGCTCATCTCGGTCGCCATGAAGATGAGGTTGTCGCCGCGGATTTCGACCTGCGGCGGCATAGGCGGCATAGGCGCCCCCGGCCCCTGCGCGATAAGGAGATCGCTCTCCTCGATGACCGGCGGCATGACGACGAACTTACGCTCGGGCTCCTGCGCGGCCGCGCCGACCGCGTTCAACAGCAGCGCCGCGGCGACCGAGAAGACGATTAACTTCCTCTGCATACGTCTGACTCCTTTTCCGTCTTGATTGCTTCTGAAAATTTTAATGGGCGCGTCAGCGGATGAAGCGTATGGCGCGCGCGATGCCGTCCTGGCCCATGAGCACGTCGGCCTTGACGCTGCCGCCGGTCGCCTCCGCGTTGACGGACAGGCCGAAGGAGGCGAGGGCGGAGCGCGGCAGCTCGACGCGGACGAGGTGTCCTTCCTCCGTCTGCGTGTAAGGCCCGGCGTGGACGAGCGGGATGAAGTCGGTCGCGACCTCCTGCGCGGCCGCGGCCGGCGCCGGGCGCGAGAGCCCGCCCCTGTTGTAAGAGGCGTTCGTCGTACGCGCGCGTTGCGCGTAAACCGGGTGCGCCGCCGTCCTGCTTCTGACCTCGACGGGCGTGGGCGCGTGCGCGGCGGCTTCTTCGACGACTTGTGACGAAGTGTTCCGCGCGACTGTCGGGGGGCCGCCGTTCGTAGTGGGCGGGGGCTCGATCATCGCGCGTGGCGCGGGCGCCGGCCGCGGCACGTCGGGCCTGACCAGCACGAAGAGCGCGAGCGTCGCCGCCGCGGCCAACGAAGCGGCCGCAGAATCG
>CAXTSK010000219.1:396-8082 GCA_964246655.1 uncultured Pyrinomonadaceae bacterium | reverse complement strand
GCAGCATCGTGCCCGTGGGCAGCGGGATGAGGTTGACGGCCAGCGACTCGATCATGTCGCGGAAGGCTTCGACCTCGCGCTTGAGGAGCGGGTGGAAGTCTTTGGAGTAGTAGTCGAGCGCGTCGGGCTCCGAAGGCTCCTCCGTGTGCAGCGTCTCGTACGCCTCCATCAGCAGCCGCACGGCCTTGAGCTGAATGAGCAGGGCGCGCGTGAACTTCGCTTCGAGCAGGCTGTAAATCTTCGCCAGCCGGTCGCCGTCCCAACTCATGTCGGCGTCGCGCAACGCCTGCTCGCGCCAGATTTCGACGAAGCCGCGCACGCGCTCGTCGCCCGCGCCCACGTCCTCGCCGAGGAGCCGCGTGCGCGTGTTCGCCACGTGCGGCCCGACGGCGGTGATGATGTTGTCGGAGAGTTCGCGGGCGCGCCTCCGCTTCTCTTCGAGCGACGCGCTCGACTTGCTGAGGCGCGTCGCCTGCGAGTAGAAACCGTCGAGCGTGCTGTCGAGATTCAGCATCTCCTGCCAGAGGTTCTCCTCGCGGTTCTGGTAGAAGAGCTTATCAACCTTCCACTGGAAGGCCGTCATGTCTTTCTTGAGGTCGTCGATCTCCTTTTTCACGCCGTCGATCTGGCGCTGGAGGTCGTTGAAACGTAGCTCGGCCTTCTTCTCGAAGGCGAGTTCCGGCCGCAGGCTCTGCCCCGCGAAGATGGCGAGCACGGCCGTCTTGCCCCAGTCCTTGACCGTCACCTCTTGGTACTCGATGCCGAGCACCTTGTCCTTGATGGCGTCGAAGACCGCGCTCGCCGCCGCCTTGCCCACAAAGATAAGTAATTGTCTCGATCATGCCGCGTCGCTCCTCCTGGGGGTCTCCGCCTTGGTGTGTGGCCGCCGCCGCGTGGGGCTTACCGTCTGCTCAGCCGATTTTGATGCCGATGGATTCGAGGAACCTGGTGGGGCGGTCGCCGCCGATCATGGCGAAGATGAAGTCGTTCGGGACGGTCGTCTTGACTTCCTGCGTGCGCGCGTTCATCAGCACGACCTCGTCCTCGTGTATCTCCTTGATCGAAGTCCCGAAGAAGACTTTGATCCGGCCCTCGTCGATGCAGTCGTAGACCTGGAGCTTGTTGCCGAACTTGAGGTCGTTCTTCATGTCGGAGCGGATGACGAGCGTCACGTCGTTGATCTCGGAGTCGGGGCGGAAAGTTATCTGGTCGCCCTGTCGCGTCGCCACCAGATCGACGGCCGCCTCGATGGCCGAGTTGCCCGCGCCGACGACGATGACTCTCTTCCGCTTGTAAGCCTCGGGGTCGGTCAGCTTGTACTTGACCTTGTCCTCCGTCCGGCCGTCGCGCGTCACCTTCATCTCCTCGCCCGGCACCTTGAGTTTCATCGGCGTCCCGCGCAGGCCGAGCGCGAGCACGACGCGGCGCGTTCTGTAAGTCACGCGCTGCTTCTCGACCCCGCGCTCGGTCTGGACGACGAAGTAGTCGCCGTCCTCCCCGCGCTTCACGGACTTGCAACTCTCCTGTTCCGAGACCTTCACGCCCGACGCGTGCATCATGCGCACCCAGCCGGCGAGGATGGCCTCGCGCTGCATGCCCGCGCCCTCGGGGCGGATGCCGCCGCGCGGCTCCATCGTCTCGGGCTTGAAGAAGACGTACTTGTTGGCCGGGTACGCCTCGATGGTCGCGAGCACCTTGTCCTGTTCGATGGCGGCGTAGGCGAGGCCGAGCTTTTGCGCGGTGACGGCGGCGGAGAGGCCGGCGGGACCGACGCCGACGATGACGAGATCAACGTCCGCCTTCGGCTCGGGCGGCGCGCTGTTCCTCAACTCTTCGTGGATGAACTTGACGCAGTCGGCGCCCTCGTTCGTCGCGTTCTTGATGAGCGGCGTGCCCGACACGTCGCCGACGATGTAACAGCCGGGCACGTCCGTCATGAAGCGCGCGTCGCGGTTGGGCACCTTGCGCGGCGGAATCTTCTTCGTCGTGTTGACGACGATGCACGCCTTCGGGTTGACGGGGCATTCGACCTGGCAGGCCGTGTCCTCCATGCACTGGTCGCGCGCGACGGGCGTGGCGACGCCGCCCACGATGGCGAGCACGTCGTGCGGGCACGCGTCCACGCACGCGTGGCAGCCGATGCAGCGCTCGGTGATGACGACGGGGTGCGGATAGGAAGGGCCGTCCGGGTCGTACTTTTCGAGCTGCTCCTGTGTGAGCTTGATGCGGCCGTCGTCCTCCTCCGGCTTCGGCGGCAACGGCTCTTCCAACAGCAGCCGCGCGCGGCGCGCGTCGCGCAGCGTGAAGGCGACGGCGATGAGCAGGAGGAAGAGCGTGACGGCGGCCCAGCCCCACCAGGGCAGCCCGCCGAAGAAGCTCTTGCTCGGGTCGGCCGTAAACAGGTTCACGGCCACCAGCATCGACAACAGCGCGAGTATGACGAGTAGCTGTGATCTCTTCATTGTCCGCTCAGTTGCAGGTTGGGCGACGCGGCCGAGAGGTCGTTCAGGAGCGCGCGCCCCCACTCGCGCCGCGCCTGCGGGTGCTGGACGTGGCACGAGATGCAGTTGGGCCGGTCGGCCGCCAGGACGCGCTCGAACTTGCCGCCGCGGTCGCCGTTGTGGCAGGTGCCGCAGGTCTTCCGCGGCGTCTCGCGGTCGGGCGGGCTGAAAGTGCTGTGGCAGGACGAGCAGGACATCTCGCCGTCCTTGTTGCGTTGCATGTCGCCGACGGCCTTCACGCGGTGGATGTGCAGCGCGTGGAACTCCGCGCTGCGGCGCAGGTCGTCGGGGTCGCGGTTCTGTGAGTCCGGCCCGACGAGCAGCGAGCCGCGCACGGTCTGCACGAGCTTCCTCAACGCGGCGGACTTGTGCGCCCACTCTTCTTCGGCCAGACCCATCCAACTCCACTTGCCGTCCACGACGGGGTAGCCGTACGTGCCGCCGTGCGGCGTGTTAACCGCGCGGCCGTTGTAAGTCTTCTTGTTCGCGTCGCTGTGGCACGTCGTGCAGGTCTGAAGACTTGCGACGTTGGGGCGGAACTCCGTGCCCTGGTGCTCGACGTGGCAGTCGTTGCAGCCGATGCCCGCCTGCGCGTGCGGCTCCGTGATAGTCGCCTTAAAGCCCGGCGCCTGGTGGCACGAGGAGCAGTTCGTCTCGATGCTCGTGGTCAGCGAATGGCAGGTGGTGCAACTGCTCGCGTTGGCGCGCGCGGCAATCGGCGGCTGCGAGCGGATCGTGGCCGCGGCGTGCGCGGCCGAGATCGGCGCGGGCGCATACGCTTCGGCGTAGACGTAGACGGCGACGGCCGAGAGCGCGAGGACGAAGGCGAAACCCCAGACGAAGACCGAGAAGGGCCACGGGCGGACGAGATCGCGCGTCGGCGTCCAGTTGAAGCGCGCCTTGCCGAGCACGCGCATCGGCTTCTGCGGCCTGAGCGGCGAGACGCGCTGCATCTTGCCCGCTTCGCGCTTGCGCTTCTCCCAGAAGACGTTGAGCGCCTGCGACAGCTCGGACGTGCCCGTGGGGCGCTTCTTGAAAGGCGAAGGGCCGGTCGGCGTCTCGGTGCGGTACATGGAGTCCGAGACGTTCGTCGTGACTTCGAGCGTGACGGTGAGGCGCAGCGCTTCGCCGACGCGCTTGACTTCGAGGAAGAAGGGGCCGACCTGTATGAGGTCGCCGTCGGCCAGCACCTCGCCCGACTCGGTCGCTACGATGCGGCCGTTCAAAGTCGTCCCGCTGGAACTGCTGAAGTTGTAGAGGTAGTAGAGCCCGCCCGACATCGTGACGCCCGCGTGCAGGCGCGAGACGGCCGGGTGGTTGAGCACCACCTCGCAGCTCGGCAGGCGGCCGATCTTCAGGCCGTCGGTGACGAGGGTCACCGGGTCCACGTTCAAGTCGTCGCGCTCGATGATGAAGGTGCTGTCCTGTGTCTGCATAGATGATTTGAAATTTGAAATTTCAAATTTGAAATTGCTTACCGGACTGCGAAAAGGACGACTTGAATAATGTGGATGAGCATGAGCGCCAACATCAGCGAGGTCGCGACGACGTGCGGCGCGAGCCAGAGCTTGAGCAGTTGGTGCAGGTAGATGAGCGAGTCCACGCGGCGGAGCGTGACGGTCGCCTCGACGGCTTCGAGGAGGAGCTGGCGCGATTCGGGGTCGAGGCTGCGCGCCTCGGCCTCGTACGTCTCGCGCGCGGCGGCGAGCAGCGCCGTCAGCTCCTCGCGCTTGAGGTATTGGCGCAGGAGATAGCCGAAGGAGAAGACGCGGCCGCGCACCTTCTTCTTGATGAACTCGCGCAAGGATTCGCTGCTGCGCTGGCCGATCTCGGCGAGCGTCTCGCCCAGCTCCTCGCGGCGCGCGCGGAGGTCTTCGACGAGCAGAGGCTCGCCCTCGATGCTCGTCATGATGCGCGGCGCGACGAGGTAGACGAGCGTCCCGAAGAGCCCCGTGACGATGACGGCGTCGAACGAGACCATCAGAAGGGAAGTGAGCAGCCCGCCCGTCGTCCTCCCCCCGTGCAGCAACAGCACGAGCCCCGCCGCCACGCCGACGTAGACGTGCATCAGCATCCAGTAGCGCAGCGCCCCCGCGCGCCTGCGGTAGACCTTCCGGCGCAGAGGGTACGTCATCACGGCCGCGATGCCGACGAGGCCGACCAGCCCCGTGATCCAACGCACCGTCAGCCAGGTCCCCGCGAGCCGCGCGTCGATGCCGAAGCGTTCGAGCGCCCAGACGATGGCGCCCGTCAGCCCTAAGACCATCAGCCACCCGAAGACGTGCCACAGGGTCGCCAGCGGGTCGCGCCGGTGTATGTTGCGGCCGATGGCGTGCGTCTGGTCGCGGAAGACGAGGCCGATGCGTCCGTTGACCTCGGAGAAATACTCGCGCGGGTTGACGCGCACGAGCGCGCCCGTCGGGCAGTTCTCCTGACAGGAGAACGCCTCGGACTTTGCACCCGGCGGGTTGAGCGAAGTGCCCGCGCAGAGGTTGCACTTGGTCGCGAGCAAATTCTCGGTCGCCGTCACCGGCTGTGGCGGCGTCTCGGGCGCGAGGCTCAGCCAGCCTTTAAATTTTCCGGCGAGCGTCGGAGGTTGTACCTTCTCCGGCCGGCTCGGAATCATCGTGATGGCGTTGTAAGGGCACTGCGTGGCGCAGTCGCCGCAGCCGATGCAGGTCTTCGGGTCGATGTCGATCTGGCCGTTGGCGAAGCGGCCGATGGCGCCGGTCGGGCATCCGGTCAAACACTCG
The DNA here is from genome assembly GCA_964246655.1 of uncultured Pyrinomonadaceae bacterium. Taxonomy (GTDB): domain Bacteria; phylum Acidobacteriota; class Blastocatellia; order Pyrinomonadales; family Pyrinomonadaceae; genus QHXN01. Next base: position 2,828 of record CAXTSK010000219.1, on the reverse strand, counting down.
GGGTCTTGGCAGTGCATGCAGACCGAAGGGACGAGCACCTTCTCGCCCGAGACGCCGCCGTAGTTCTTCGGCCGCCCAATGTGTATGCCGCGGCGCAGCAGGCGCGACTGGCCGTGCACCTGGTGGCAGGCCATCGAGCAGTTGCCGCAGCGCACGCACTTGTCCATGTCCATCACGAGCAGGTTCGTGCCGTCCACGACGCCCGTCGCGATCTCGCGCTCGGTGGCGGCGACGAGCGGCTTGTTGAGACGCGACGTGACGGTCACGTCGTCGTCCGCGAGCGAGAAGCCGGAGAAGGTGCGCAGGACGGTGTCGCGCAACTGCGGGTCTGCGACGAGCGGGGGCATCGCAATTTCGAGCACCTCCGTGCGCTGCAACACGACGGCCGTGTAGGCCCAGCGCACCTCGCGCCCGACGCCTTCGAGCCCGAGGCAGTTGCCCGCGCCGAGGAAGTCAACGCCCACATCTTCGGTCAATCCCTCGACCGTCAGCTCGCCGACCGCGCCGCCGTAGCCTAAGCCCCGCACGCGCCGCACCCAACCGTTCTTGACGAAGAAGACGCGGTCGATGGGGTCGCCCTCGCGGAAGAGGACGTGGTGCTTGGCGTAGACCATGAATCGCGCCGACTTGCCCAGCTTGTCGAGGATGGGCTGCGGGAACTGCTCGCCCGCCGCCTGCCCGATGTCGATGAGCGTGCGGCTCAGGCCGTGCTTGCGGTAGTTGGCGTCGAGCATCTGCCCGAACTTCGGGAGCTTGCGCAAAAGCCTGAGCGCCGGCCGTGTGACTTCGAGCACACGCGCCTTCGCGCCGGCGGGGACGCGCACGGTGGCGTTGCGCGGCACGCCCGCGAGGATCGACATCTCGCCGAAGCTGACGCCCGGCGGGATCGCGGCGACCCTCCTGTCCGCCCCTGTCTCACGGTCGCGCACGTACACGTCGAGGCTGCCCTCGACGGTGATGTAGAAGGTGTTGCCGCCCCAGTCGCCCTCGCGGATGACCTCCTCGCCCGAGTCGAACTCGTAGAGGTGGATGTACGGGCCGACCTTCTTACCCTGGTAGTTCCTCCCGTAGGCGATGACCTCAAGGTCGAGCTCGTAGCGAAAGTGTCCGTCGTGGCTTTCGAGCAGGTCCGAGATGATGTCAACGCTGCGGATGGCTTCGAGGACGGTCTGATGCTTCTTTATCTCTTTGGGCATGGGCCTGAAACGAAGGCTGTAGAAATGAAGGCGCGACCTGCGAAATGAGTCGGCATTATAGCACCCGGCGGCGAGTTGAAAAGCAACAAAAAGCCATGAACCGTAAACCGTGACGAGAAAGAGCAGGGGGTAACTTGTCACGGTTCACGCTCTGAGCGGCGCGTACGTCTTTCGGGATTATTTGGAACCCCGCGACCCGGCGCGGCGTGTAAGGGGGCGTGCCGGCGCGGGGGGAGTGTATAATTCCGGCTGTCCCCCGGCGATTTTAACGGCAGGCCCCACTTTCCCGGATGAGCGCGATTTCCTCAACGGACGAGTTAATCTTCTCCGTCGCTTCGGCGGGGGCGCCCGTCCGCGCGGAGCAGGCGGTCGGCGAGATGACCGACCACCACCTGCTCGAAGCGACGAAGACGGGCGACGACGCGGCCTTCGCCGAGATTGTGCGGCGCTACCGCAACCAGATTACGAACTACGTCTACCGGATGACGAACGACTACGACCTCGCGGTCGATCTGGCGCAGGAGACGTTCATGCGGGTCTACGCGGCGGCCGAGCGCTACCAGACGAGCTACGCGTTCTCGACCTACATCTACCGCATCGCCACGAACCTGGCGATCTCGGAGCTGCGCCGCCGCAAGCGCCGCCGTATGGTCTCGCTCTCCTCCTTCTTCGGCGAGCGCGAGTCGCCGTCGGACTCCTGCGAGCTGGACATGCCCGACAAGGGGCCGCTTCAGGACGTGATCGTGGTCGAGGACGAAAGGCGCGCGGCCGTGGCGCGGGCCATCGCGACGCTCCCCGAAAAGTACCGCGCGCCGCTCGTGCTGCGCGACGTGGAGGAGCGTAGCTACGAAGAGATCGCGTGCATCCTCAGCATGAACGAGGGCACCGTCAAGTCGCGCATCAACCGCGCCCGCGGGTTCCTGCGCGACAAGCTACAGGCGTACCTGTAAGGAAATGTTTTATGTCTGACTGCAAAGTCTACCGACGGGAGATTGAAGCGGCCGCCGACGTGAGCGCGTTGGGCGGCGCCGCGCGCGCCCACGCCGCCCTGTGCCGCGCCTGCGGGAACGGGCTGCGCGAGCGCGAGTCTCTGCGCGCGCTGGTCGGCGGCCTCGGCAAGGTTGAGGCGCCCGCTGACTTCGAGTTCCGTTTGCGTGCGCGGATGGCCGCGTCGAAATCCGACGGCGGGCGCGGCCGCTTCTCGGGCACACGCTGGCTCTACGGCTTCGCGCCCGG
>CAXTSK010000219.1:0-386 GCA_964246655.1 uncultured Pyrinomonadaceae bacterium | reverse complement strand
GGCGTACACCACTCCGCCGCTGATCGCGGTCGCTCCCCCGCCGTTGAACCGGTCGAGCACCATGACGTCAGCCCCGGCGTCCGGCGCGTCGATCGCCGCGCAGGCGCCGGCGCCCCCGCACCCGCCGCCCCCGCCTCCCGTCGTCGCCGCCCGGAACGCAGAGCCCGACCGCATCACTCCCGTCAACACACAGAGCCTCCCCGCCGAGTCGGAGGCTAAGGTCAAAGAGGTCGCCCAAGCGGACACGGCGGGCGCCGCTTCGCCCAAGATTAAAAGACTCGTCCACAAGTTGAACGTGCGTGCCGCGCAGGCGCGCGAGGTCGCGTCGAAGGGCGAGAGGCGCGCGGAGATTGAGCCGAGGACGTTCGTCAGCAGCGTCACCGCGG
>CAXTSK010000218.1:0-8083 GCA_964246655.1 uncultured Pyrinomonadaceae bacterium | reverse complement strand
GCCCTCAGCCTCTCGGCGGCGAGCGCGGGGCGCGACGGCGCGTCGGAGGCGCCCGAGTCTGTAGCCGCGCTCGTCGGCGAGAGCCGCGGGGGCGGGAGCCCACTCCCGGCAAGCGCGCGCGAGCTCTTCCAGCCGCGCCTGGGATACGACCTGAGCGGCGTTCGCCTGCACACGGACGGCCGCGCGCACGAGATGAATCGGGCGCTCGGCGCGCAGGCGTTTACGCTCGGCGGCGACATCTACTTCGGGGAGGGCCAGTACGCGCCGGAGTCGCGGGCCGGCCTTCACCTGCTCGCGCACGAATTGGCGCACCCCGTCCAGCCGGGCGCGCTCGCCGCGCCGCTCGTGCAGGCGAAGAACGGGGGCAAGCCGCCCAAGAAGAAGAAGGTCGTCAAGTTGACCCTTCTCGCCGACCTCGACAAGGTGATCCTCGACCTTGAGGACGGGACGAGGGTCACGATTCCGACCAGCTACAACGGCAAGCCCCCCACCGGGACTTACCTCGCGACGAGGATCCCTAGCGGGGATTTCGAATTGTCCAAGGCCGTGGGCACGCCGAACGAGTCGGGCAGCCTCATCGTCTGGAAGAATCCGGAGAACGCCACGTTCGAAGGCGTCAACAAGTATTTCCTGCACGTCGTCGGCGGCAAGAAGGACGCCGCGCCCACGACCGGCACGGGCCAACCCGGCGCCACGGTTCCCGAACAGCCGCCGGGGACGACGGACGGCACGGACACCAAGGAGGGCGGCGGCAAGAAGGTCGTCGCCGAGGAGGGTAAGGGCGGCGCGGGCGGAGAGAAGACCGACCAGCCGCCTAAGAGCACCACGCCCCCCACGCCCGCGGCCTCCGAGCAGTGGCGCGCGCTCAACGAGATGATGACGGGCGCGCGCGACCAGTCGCAGGAAGACCCGGCCGAGACGCTCCGGCTCTTCCAAATCTTTCGCGACATGGTGGAAGACCCGCAGTTCACCGACAAGGGCGAGCCTTGGCTGCGCTTCGCCAAGTTCCTCGACAAGAACCGCGACAAGATTGAAGGCGTCCTGCGCGCCGACCCGGCCGGCAAGCTCACGCAGGCGAAGCTCGAAAGCATCATCGCCGAGTACGGTAAGTTCATCTCCGCCGAGCCGGTCGAGTCGCCCGGGCCCGACAAGCTCGAAACCCTCGAAGAGTACGAGAAGGAGTTCCAGTACGACCCCGGCTGGCAGAAGCTCTCGAAGGCAGACCGCAAGCTGCTGCTCGAATACGCGCGGATGACGCCGGAGGAGGCGGCGGGGGCGAAGGTCGATTTCACTAGAGTCACGTCCAGCATGAAGGTCAACATGGCCCTCAAGCTCACCTGGAAGAGCTGGCCGGGCGAGATCGCCGAGGCGGCCAAGAACGCCTTCACCGACCCGACCTTCCTCATCACGCTCGCCGTCCTCATGGGCATCTACGTCGGCCTCTGGCTGACGCCCGACCCGAGCTTCATCACGAAGGCCGCGGCCGGCACGCTGACCGTCGTGCTGCTGGCGCAGTTCGCTTGGGAGGACATCTACGGCTTCGCCGTCGCCTACTCGAACCTCCACGACGAGTGCACGGCCGCGACCTCGGTCGACGAGCTGATCGCCGCGGGCGACCGCTTCGCGAAGAAGGTCGGGCAGGTCGGCTTCGACATCATGATGTTCATCGTGATGTGGCGCGTGGGCTCGAAGGTCGCGCCGAAGCTCCAGAAGATCGGCGCGCAGCGCGGCGTAGCGCGCGCCGAAGCGAAGCTGACGGCGGCCGAGGCCAAGCCCGGCAGCGGCGTCGTCAGGCAGGTCGGCCCCGTCGAGGCCGTCAAGGTCATCGACGCCGCGAAGTCGCAGGCCAAGGGGACGACCGCGACCGCGGTGCTGGAGGCGCTCTCGAACCTCCTGCCCGAGTCGGCCAAGCAGGGGCTCGCCAAGTTCCGCGCCGGGAAGAGCGACATCCAGACGCTCAAGGCCCTCGAAGCGCGGGCGGCGAAGGGGGAGGACGTTGGCCACTTCCTCGGCGAGCAGACGGTCACGCCCGAGGTGCGGGCGCAGACGAAGAGCGAAATCATGCAGGCCGAGGGCAAGCTCGCGCGCGCCAGGCTCATCGAGATGGAGACGATGAAAGACCCGACGCTGCGCGCGGAGGCGAAGGCCGAGCAGGCGAAGGCCGCCGAGGCCGCACGCGCCGAGCTGATCCGCTCCGTCCGGCAAAAGCTGACCGACTGGGGCATCCTCAAAGACCCGGCGGTGAAGAAGGCCGCGCGGGCGCAAGACCTCGGCGAGCTGACGAGCTCCATCGGCGAGGCGATTCAGCGGACGTTGATCGAAGCCGAGTACCCCGCCCGCAAAGGTTACCAAGTCCTCTCGAATCTGGAGATCGTGCGCGAGGTGCCGGGCTTCGACAGCATCCCGAAGTGGCAGGCGGCCGCGCGCGCCGCCGGCAGGTCGGGCGACGTGGGCGGGCTCTACGAGGCTGGCGGCAAGCTCTGGAAGAGCATCACTGAGATGGACGCGCTGGTGGTCGAGCCGGCGGCCAAAGGGAAGCTCAGGCCCGTCGAGATCGAGCAGATGAAGACGGGTAAGAAGGACACGCACACGCAGGCGCAGGCGCAGAACACCAAGGCGCTGGAAGGGCTGCGCGCCATCGAGGCTGGCGAGGCCGGCGTTAAGAGCTTCGAACGCCCCGGCAAGAACACGCTGGGCAAAGAGCGCACGGGCGACTTCGACCTCAGCGGCATCTCCACCTTCAACCAGACGACCACGCGCGGGGCGCCCGGCAAGGGCTTCACCAAGGACATCCCCTTCCCGCGCGAAGTTCTCGCGTGGGTCGCGCAGTCAATCATCGACCTCGGGCTGCCGCCCGCCGAGCCGGTGCAAATCCCGCCGGTCACTTCCGGCCCGGCGCAGCGGCGCGCGGAAGAGTAGTCGGAAGAGTCGGAAGAGTTAGCGGAGAAAGGAAACGACTGATGAGCAGCTTCCCCGGATCGCCGCGCGTGGCCAAGGGCGCCATCGTCGGCATCGACCTGCTGAACCCCATCCCGAACGTCATCGTCTTCCAGTACAACCCGGAGACGCTGACGCGCACGCTCCAGGCGCAGGGGTCGGGCGAGGGCGGCGCGCGCTCCGAGGCGATGCGCCTGCGCGGCGCGCCCGTCGAGACCATCAAGCTCGACGTGGAGATCGACGCCACCGACCAGCTCGAGCGGTCGGACGCCGTCGCCACGACGACCGGCATCTACCCGCAGCTCTCGGCGCTCGAAGTGCTCGTCTACCCGCACAGCTCGCTCGTCGTCGCCAACACGGCGCTGCTCGCGGCCGGCACCATCGAAATCCTGCCGCCCGTCGGGCCGTTCACGCTCTTCGTCTGGGGCTTGCAGCGCGTGCTGCCCGTGCGCATCACCGACTTCACCATCACTGAGGAGGCGCACGACACGAGCCTCAATCCCATCCGCGCCAAGGTCGCGCTCGGCCTGCGCGTGCTCTCTTACAACGACCTCTCGATCACGAACCCGGGCTACTACCTCTTCCTGACGCACCAGATCGTGAAGGAGACGATGGCGACCGTCGGCAGTATCTCCAACGTCGCTTCGGTCGTGTCGGGCGGCATCAGCTTCTAGAGGAGCTTTATGTTCGACTACACCAGCCGCTACTTCTCGCTTGAGACGGCCGAGTACGAGTCGGCCGACGGGCGCAGGCACCCGTACAAGCGCCGCCGCTTCCTCCCGCCTTCGTCCGCCATGCAGACGATTGCCGAGGCGGAGGTGGCCGAGGGCGACCGCCTCGACCTGATCACGGCGCGCACGCTCGGGCGCGGCGAGCACTTCTGGCGCGTGGCCGACGCCAACGACGCGATGAACCCGTTCGCGCTGGCCGCGCCGTCCGAGATCGGCCGCCGCCTGCGCATCCCCAACCCCGTCTCCTGAAGGAGCAGCGATGAGCTTACTCGGCGTACGCCTGACGATGCTGATCGGCCCCGTGCTGCCCGTCCCCGCCCCGTTCGAGCTGACCGAGGCGCTGACGAGCGTCGAGGTCACGCACAGCGACGGCGGGCCCTCCGGGTTCCAACTCACCTTCCAGGCCGGGCGCTCGGGCCCGCTCGACCTGGTGGACTACCCGCTGCTGCTGAACCCGCTGCTCTTGAAGCCGTTCAACCGCGTCGTCCTCGTCGTGACCTTCGACGTGCTGCCGCAGGTCATCATGGACGGCATCATCACGCAGGTGCAGCTCGCGCCCAACGAGCAGCCCGGCGCCTCGACCATCAGCGTGATGGGCGAGGACGTGAGCGTGTTGATGGACATGGACGACAAGATCACGCCCCACCCGTCGATGGACGACTTCGCGAGGGTGAATCGCGTGCTCCTGCCGTACCTCGGGCGGTTCCAGATGATACCCGTCGTCCTGCCGACCATCTTCTCGAAGTTCCCCTCGCCGACCGAGGAGATCCCGGTCCAGACGACGACCGACCGCGAATACCTCAAGCGCCTCGCGCAGCGCCACGGCTACGTCTTCTTCGTCAAGCCCGGGCCGGCGCCGCTGACGAACGTCGCCTACTGGGGGCCGCCCGTGCGCACGGGGCTGCCGCCGCCCATCGGGCCGATGACCTTCCCGCAGAAGACGCTCTCGGTCAACATGGGGCCGGGCAGCAACGTCGAGTCAGTCAGCTTTCACAACGACGCGCTCGCGCCGACGATGCTGCGCGGCATCATTCAGGACGCCAAGACGAACGTGCCGCTGCCGGTCTTCTCCCTTCCGCTCAGCACGCGCGTCCCGCTCGTGCCGTTCCCGGCGCTGCTCTTCAACCAGCCGAACGTGCGGCTGAAACACCTCGACGTGACGCCGGTCGAGGCGGCGATGAAGGGGAAAGACCCGCACGCGAACTCGGCGCAGGGGCTCGACCTCCCCGACGCGATGGCGCGCGCGCAGGCGCAGCAGGAAGAATCGACCGACCGCGTCGTCACCGCCTCGGGCACGCTCGACGCCCTCCAGTACGGGGCCGTGCTGGAGTCGCGCGGCATCGTCGGCCTGCGCGGCGCGGGCTTCACCTACGACGGCTTCTACTACGTCAACAGCGTCACACACTCCATACGCAAAGGGGAGTACAAGCAGAGCTTCAACCTCTCGCGCGAGGGGACGGGTTCGCTGTCTCCGGTGTTACCACCATGAGCCTATACTTCGGCAAGTACCGCGGCAAAGTCACCAACAACCTCGACCCGAACAACCTCGGGCGCTTGCAGGTCAGCGTGCCGGCCGTCTTCGGCGAGTTCCCGCTCAACTGGGCGGAGCCCTGCGTCCCTTACGCCGGCATGAGCACCGGCTTCTACGCGATGCCGCCCATCGGCGCCAACGTCTGGGTCGAGTTCGAGGGCGGCAACCCCGAGAAGCCGATCTGGACGGGCTGCTTCTGGGGTCTCGGCGAGGTGCCGCCGCTCGCGCTGGCGACGCCGGCCACCATCCCGCACGTCCTGATCCAGACGACGGCGATGACGCTGCTCCAACTCAACGACAAGCCGACGCCGCCCGACGGCGGCATCATGCTCAAGACTTCGACCGGCGCCATGATCCTCATCAACAGCGAGGGCATCACGCTCTCGAACGGCCAGGGCGCCATCATCGTCATGAACAAGAACATGGTCTCGATTAACGGCGTGGCGCTCGTCGTCACTTAACGCCGGACGGGGAGGTTTAAGAGCGATGCCAGGATTCCTTCTGCACCTCGGCGCGACCGTGAAGTGCGCGCACGCCGGGACCGTGACGCCCACCAAGACGAGCACGCGCGTCCTCGTCAACGGCCAGCCCATCGTCACGCTGCCCGCGCCGTGGGCGGTGGCGGGCTGCACGATGCCGCCGCCCAGCGCCGGCAACGGCCCCGACGTAACGGCGACCTTCACCACGGCCGCCGCCCGCATCACCTCCGAGGGCCAGCCCGTGCTGCTCTTCGACAGCAAGGCGATGTGCGCGCCGACGGCGACGCCGGCCTTGATCACCATGACGCAGACGAGGGTCAAGGGCTTCTAGGGCCGGCCCGCGAGGCAGCGATGAACATAGACTTCCCGTTCCACATCGACCAGACCGGGCGCACGTCCGCGACCGGCTCCGACGCGCACGTCCGCGACATGATCGAGCAACTGCTCTTCACCAGCCCCGGCGAGCGCGTCAACCGCCACGACTTCGGCAGCGGCCTCCGCCAGCTCATCTTCGCGCCCAACAGCCGCGAGTTGGCCGCCGCGCTCCAGTTCAGCATCCAGGCTTCGCTCCAGCAGTGGCTCGGCGACATCATCGCGGTCGCCGAGGTCAGCGCCGAGAGCTACGAGTCCGAGATCCGCATCACCATTCGCTACGCCGTCCTGCGCACGGGCGAGCGACAGACGGCCGTCTTCACCAGAAGCGTGTAAAGCCATGAAGAGACCCGAGACATGCCTCGACCGCGACCCGCGCCGCCGCCTCGCACGTGCGCGCGGCCTGAACGGCATCGACTACATCGAGCAGGACGCCGACGACCCCAAGCTCTTCCGCGTCTTCTTCCTCGGCAAGGCGCCGCGCGACATCACGGAGGCGAACGTCCGCATCGACGGCGGCGTGCGCGTCCGCGACGTGGGCGTCGCGGGCGTCGGCCTGTGCGCGCTGGAGGGGATGGACGAGGACGACTGCATGGCGCCTCTGGACGGACCAGCGCGCCGACCAGGCGGTCTACACGCTCAGCCTCGTCGAGGCGGGGCGCGGGCGCCCCGGCCGGCAGCCGCTCGCGGGCTTCGACCCGCTCTACGCGCAGGCCGACTTCACCTTCACCGCCAACTGCGCGAGCGAGTTCGACTGCCTCCCGGCGGATGCCTGCCCGCCCGAGACCCACGACGAGCCCGAGATCGATTACCTGTCAAAGGACTACGCGAGCTTCCGGCAGTTGATCCTCGACCGCCTCTCGCTCATCATGCCCGACTGGAAGGAGCGGCACGTCCCCGACATCGGCGTCACGCTCGTCGAGCTGCTCGCCTACGTCGGAGACTACCTCAGCTACTACCAGGACGCCGTCGCCACCGAGGCGTATCTCGAAACCGCGCGCCAGCGCATCTCCGTCCGCCGCCACGCCGCGCTGGTCGATTACCACCTGCACGAGGGCTGCAACGCCCGCGCATGGGTGCACGTCAACATCACGGGCGCGGGCGCCGAGGGCTTCGCGCTCGAAGACCCGCGCGACTACTACTTCATCACCTCGCCCGGCGCCCCCGACCTGCCGCCCGACAAGCTCGCCCTCCAGGAGTACGAAGACCTGCGCGGCGTCCCTTCAAACCTCTACGAAGTCTTCGAGCCGCTGCTCCACCCGCGCCACCCCGTGGTCACGCTCTACGACGCGCACAACGAGATTCGCTTCTACACCTGGGCACAGCGCGAGTGCTGCCTGCCGCGCGGCGCCACCTCGGCCACGCTCCTCGACGGCCCTTCGCCGCGCCCGCATGGCGGCGGACAGGGTCGGCAGAGACCGGAAGCGCCGCCGCAGGAGGAGGGCAAGGGTCAGGGTCAGCAGCAGCCGGTGACGAGTCAGTTCCTCGAAGAGCCGGGGCTGTACAGCGAGGGGGCCGAAGTGCGTATCGCCGCGTGGCCGCCCGCCGCGGAGTATGCGGCGCCGCCGAAGCAAGCCGCGCGCCCGAAACGCGTGCTGAACCTGCGGCCGGGCGACGTTCTCATCTTCGAAGAGGTGCGCGGGCCGAAGACGCACGCGCCGGCCGACGCAGATCCTTCGCACCGCCACGCCGTCCGCCTCACGCGCGTCGAGCCGGCCGTCGACGAACTGACCGGCGCCAGCGTCGTCAACATCGAATGGGCGCCGGAGGACGCGCTCCCCTTCCCGCTCTGCATCTCGACCATTGGCCGCGCGCCCGGGTGCGAGTACCGCGACGACATCAGCGTCGCGCGCGGCAACGTCATCCTCTGCGACCACGGCCGCACCGTCGGCCCCGAGCGCCACGACGTGCCCGAGGCCGAAGAGTTGGACGCGGGCTGCTACGGCGAGCGCGACCCGCGCGACACCACCTTCAAGCCCATCCGCTTCAACCCGAAGCTCAAGCGCCTTGTCGTCACGCACGCGGTCGAGTAC
>CAXTSK010000217.1:0-8115 GCA_964246655.1 uncultured Pyrinomonadaceae bacterium | reverse complement strand
GGGGCGGCCGAGGTAGCCGCGGGCGAGGCCGTCGCCCCCGATGTAGAGCTCGCCCGGTACACCCACCGGCACGGGCCCCAGTCGCCCGTCGAGTAGATAGACCTGTGTGTTCGCAACGGGTCGCCCGATCGGGGGCGTCGCCACCCCGCGCCGCACGAGCGCGAAGGTCGAGTAGGTCGTGTCCTCTGACGGGCCGTAGAGGTTGTAGAGCCGCTCGACTCCTTCCTGCTCGTAGACCTGCCGTGCCAACTGACCGGACAGCGCCTCACCGGCCAGGTTGACCGTGCGCACCGACCGGGGCAGCGCCCCGGAGCGCACCAGCTCGGCCATCGCCGACGGTACGGTGTTAACGAGCGTCACGCGGTCCGCGGCCGGCAACGCTGCCAGCTCAAGCGCGTTGGCGGCCATGATGATGCAGCCGCCGACGCTAAGCGGGAGGAAGAGTTCGTAGACGGAAAGGTCGAAGCAGATCGAGGTCGAGGCCAGCACGCCCGCCAGTTCCTCGGCGGAGTGAAGTCGGCGTGCCCAGTGCAGCAGCGTGACGGCGCTGCGGTGGGTGATGGCGACGCCCTTGGGGCGGCCCGTTGAGCCCGACGTGTAGATGACGTAAGCCAGGTTGTGTGGAGTGAGCCGCGCGTCGGCGACGTGCGCGTTATCGCCGTCGGCTCCGACGCCGACCACCGCCCCTCCGCCTTCCTCGTCGGCGTCGAGGCAGAGGAGGCGCGCGCCGTGCTCGGGCACGAGCGCCAGCAACGACCGCTGCGTAATCAGGACGGCGGCCGACGCGTCTTCGAGCATGAAGCAGAGTCGCTCGCGCGGGTAGGCCGAGTCGAGCGGGAGGTAAGCGCCGCCGGCCTTGAAGGTGGCGAGCAGCGCGACGACCATCTCGGCCGAGCGGTCGAGCATGACGGCGACGAGTCGCTCGGGGCCGACGCCGAGCGAGCGGAGGCGGCGCGCGAGCGCGTCGGCGCGTTCGTTAAGCTCGGCGTAAGAGAGTGTGCGATGAGCGTCAACGACGGCGGGCGCGTCGGGTGTGCGCGCGGCCTGCTGCTCGAAGAGGTGTTGGATGCATTCGTGCGCGGGAATCTCCATCCTCGTGTCGTTCCACTCCGACAGCAAGCGCCGAAGCTCCTCGGCCGGGAGGAGGTTCTGCGTCTCGTAGCGCGCGAACGGGTCACTGACGAGCGCCCTGAGGGCGTTGACGTAGTACGTCTGAATGGCCTGCGCCTGCTCCCTACGCAGCTCGCGTCCGTCGCAGCTCAGCCTGAGCGTGATGGCCGAGCCGGAGCCGCCCTGTGCGCTGAAGGTGACGGTCAGGGCGAAGTTCGTGTGTTCGAAGTCGCTCTTGTCGAGCAACTCAACGTCGCCCACCTTCTCCAGACTCTCGTAGGCGTGGAAGTTGGTGAAGTTGAAGGCGACCTCGAAGAGAGGCCGGCCGCCGTGCTGCCTCTGAATCTGGGCCAGCGGGTAGCGCCGGAAGGGTATCAACTCCCGCTCGGCCTCGAAGGTCTCTCGCACCAGATCGACCCAGGTTCCGCCGGACAGGCGCAGGCGCAGGGGCAGTGTGTTGAGGAACAGGCCGGAGACCTGCTCGCCGCCGGACTCCTCGATTCGGCCGTGCGAGACGACGCCCGTCAGCACGTCCGTCTGGCCGCTCAGCATGCCGAGGACTCTGAGGTGTGCGCCGAGCATCACGCTCTTGAGTGGGACGCCCGCCAGCCGCGCCACGTCCCTGATGCCGGCGGAAACGTCGGCCGGGAGCGTAATCTGCTCGACGAAGAGGGCAGGCGGCTGCGAGTCTTCGCCGTCACGCGCGGGCCGGCGGGGCAGCGCCGCGAGGCTGCTGCCGTCCAACTTCTCGGCCCAGAACCGGCGGCACTCCTCGGATTGCAGCGCCTCCCTTTCCAGCGCCACGTAGTCGCGAAAGGAGTTGTTGACCGGCGCGGGCTGCGGCGTCTCGGCCTCGCCCCTGAGCAGCGACAGGTAGTTCTGGAAAAGCTCCGTCAGCACCGAGGCGATGCTCCACCCGTCGAGGATGGCGTGGTGCAGGGTCAGGGTGAACTGGAACGACTCGTCGCTGCGCAGGTGCACGTGCAGGCGCAGGAGCGGCGCGGCCGTCCAGTCGAACTTCCTGCGCTTCTCCTCCTCCATCCAGTCGGCCAGCACCTCGTCCTGCGCCTCCGGCGAGAGGTGTCGCAGGTCTTCCACGCAGAGCGGTAGCTCGACGCCGCGGTGAATCAGTTGCAGCGGCTCGCTGAAGTTCGTCAGGTCGAAGGAGGTGCGCAGGGCGGCGTGTCGCGCGGCCGAGCGCGCGATGACGGCCCGCAGCGTCGCTTCGTCGAAGGGCGCGCGCAGGTGGTGGCTCAGGATGTCCAGGTACTTCGTAGAGTCCTGCGTATACTCGCTGTAGAAGAGCATCCCGCCTTGGAGCATCGTCAGCGGGTAGGCGTCCTCCACCTCCGCAGGAACCTTCAGGCGGTCTTCCTCGGAGATGAGGTCGAAGGGCTTGCTCGACTGCGGCGCGGCCGCGCCCACGGCGTTGACGACGAGGGCCAACTCCTCAATCGTCTGGTGCTGGAAGAGTTCCTGTATGGAGAAGTTGAGGCCCGCCTCCTGCGCGCGGCCGATGACCTGTATGCCGCGGATCGAGTCGCCGCCGAGGTCGAAGAAGTTGTCGCGGACGCCCACGCGGTCGAGCTTCAGAACGTCACACCAGATGGCAGCGAGGGCCGCCTGCTCTGGGGTGGAGGGCGCGGCGAACTCCTCGCCCAGTTCGGGGCGCAGGGCCTCCGGCTCGGGCAGCGCGCGGTGATTCACCTTGCCGTTGGGCGTCAGCGGCAGCGCCTCCAGCGTCACGAAAGCCGCAGGCACCATGTAGTCCGGCAGCCTCTCTTGCAGGAACGCGCGCGCGTCGGCGGTGGCGAACTCTTCGCCTGCCTCGGGGACGACGTAGGCCGCCAACTGCTTCTGCCCGGAGGCATCGGGCCGCGCGAGGACGACGGCCTCCCTCACGCCCGGGTGCTGCTCCAGCACAGCCTCTATTTCGCCCAACTCGATGCGGAAGCCGCGCATCTTCACCTGGTTGTCAAAGCGGCCGATGAACTCGACGCTGCCGTCCGGCAGGTAACGGACTACGTCGCCCGTCCGGTAGAGGCGTGCGCCGGGCTCCGCGGAGAACGGATGCGGGACGAACTTCTCGGCGGTCAAAGAGGGGCGGTTCAAGTAGCCGCGTGCGAGCCCGTCGCCGCCGATGCACAACTCGCCCGGCATCCCGACGGGCGCGGGACGGCCCTGCCTGTCCAGTATGTAGAGCGACGTGTTCGAGAGGGGCGTGCCGATGGGAATCGTCGTCGCGCCGGCCGGCACCTCGCGCACCAGATGCCAGGAGGCGTAGGTGGTGCTCTCGGTCGGGCCGTAGACGTGGAGCAGGCGTTCGGGCGCGCCGCCGCGCAGCGCCTCGCCGACGCGGCGCGGGTCTACGGCCTCGCCCCCGAACAGAAGGTGGCGGAGCGTGGCGAAGGCCGAAGGGACTTCGCTGACCAGTTGGTTAAAGAGCGCCGTCGTGATGAAGAGCGTCGTGATTCCCTGCTCGCGCAACTGCGCCGCGAAGCTCTGCGGCGAGAGTGCGACCTCCTTCGGGATGATGACGAGGCGCGCGCCGCTCAGCAGCGCGCCCCAGACCTCGAAGGTCGCCGCGTCGAACGAGGCGTTGGCGACCTGCGCCACACGGTCGGCACTCTCCAGGCTGATGTAGTTCGTATTGAAGACGAGGCGGTTGACCGCCTGATGCTGGACGGCCACGCCCTTCGGTTTGCCCGTGGAGCCCGAGGTGTAGATGACGTAGGCGAGGTTCGCGGGCGAGTTGACGTTGGGGAGGTTCTCGCACGGCTGGTCGAGCCAGGCTTCCATACCCGCGTCCACGACGACCAGGTGCCCGTCGTAACGCTCGATGTTGAAGAGGTGTTCGGAGTCGAGCAGCAGCGCCTTGACGCGGCTGTCTTCGAGCATGTACGTGATGCGCTCGGAGGGGTACTCGGGGTCGAGCGGCACGTAGGCCGCGCCCGCCTTCAGGATGCCGAGCAGGCAGGCGACGAGCCGCCCGGAGCGGGCGCACATGATGCCGACCAGATCGTCCGCGCCGACCCCGCAGGTCTCCCGCAGGTAGCGCGCGATGCGGTTGGCCTCTTCGTTCAACTCGCGGTAGGTCAGTTCCACGGCCTCGAAGAGCAGCGCCGTGGCGTTGGGCGTTCTCTCGGCCTGCTCCTCGAAGAGTTCGTGTATCGTCTTCTCCGAAGGGTACGGCGTCCGCACGTCGTTGAAGTCGAAGAGAACCCGCCGCGTCTCGGCCTCCGAGAAGAACTCTATCCGGTCGAGCCTGGTCGCAGTCTCCTTGAAGGAGGCGAGCACGCGCTCGTAGTGGAGAGCGAGGGCGGCGACGAACTGCTCGTCAAACAGCGCCGCGTCGTAAAGAAACTCGACGCAGACCGCGCCCCCTTCGTTCGACACGCGGAGGGTCAGGTCGTAGCCCTCCGCCCCGTCGCACGGGAGGTGTATGGCGGGGAAGTTGACGAGGACGTTGGTGTAACGCTCGGCGGGCTGCTGCCCCGCGCCGACCGCGTACTCAAGCGGGATGTTCTGAAACCTGTAGCTCTGCGCGACCGTCTGCTGAACGTTCGTCAGCAGTTCCCTGACCGAGGCGCTCTCGTCGATTCGGGCGGTGAGTAGAACTCTGTCGGCGTACTTCTCTTCGAGCGCGGCGCTGTTGAGCAGCGGCGAATCAACGGCGACCTGCGCGCGGTCGGCGTACCTCGACAGAAGAAGCTGAAGGCCCGAGAGCAGCACGACGAAGACCGCCAGGTCTTGATTCTTCGTCAGGCCGGAGACGGCGCTCTGCGCGTCCGGCCCGAGGCGAAGCTCGTAGCTGTTGACGCGCCGGGGCGAACCCGAGAGACGGAGGCCGGAACGGCCGAACAGGAACTCGCCGTCAAGCGCAGACAGCCCTTCCTTCCAGAAGGAGATGTGTTCCCGATACTTCCGGCCCGTGAATAAGATGTTCCTGTCTTCCGTCACCCTACGCTCTCCTGGTCTCTCGCCCGTCCTCTACTCCCGGGCGCTAACTTCCGTGGCTGTGGGTCTGTGAGGAGAAGCTGATTTCTCAGCAGACAGAGCTAGCGCCGGTCGCTAACACACTTCGCTCCGGCATTTCGCTCCCGCTCTCCAAACTGTTGTGAATAGACTTTTCAGGCCGCCCGGCGGCAGAGTCCTTAGTTCACGCCCTGCGGGTGCAATCGCAATGCCACATGTGCGACGCCCTTATTCTTATCTTTTTGAGGAGTTTAGAACCGCCCGCGCCGACGCGCCGGGGCACTATAGGACAATAAAACCATAGGCACTATTCCCGGCCCCTTTGTGTCCCGCATCCCGTCTGTACAATTCGCCGGTTTCTCCGTCGAAGAAAAGTAGGTTGTTTTCACCCTCCCCTCTTCGCCCGCAACCTCAACGGTGCGGCGAACGACGCGCGGCGGCGGAACATACTCCACGCCGCCCCAGACACGCCGCGCTTCCACGTCGTCAAGCCCCGGACTCGCCGGCCGAGTGCGCCGCAGGGCCGACTATTTAACGCCTGTTAATAACGCCTGCTACTCACGCCTACTATTAATGACTGGCGTACGCGATGCCGTTCACGCTCACGCGCGGGCGGCCGGAGAATTGCATTAAGGGTTTGGGTTCGCGTCGAGGTGGGAAGCGCGGCCGCCCACGACGGTCACGCGGGGGCGGTTTTTCGGGGAGCGGGTGCGGATGGATTCCCGCAGGAATAAGAGTTAAAGCCGAGGCAGGGCTTAAACATCCTACCCGAAGGCGTTCGCATAAGGTCGTAAATTTCCGGGCGCGGGTGTGCGCCGTAAAAGAATAAAGTATGTGTCCAGGCTTTAATTGCCCTAGCCACCTCCAAAAGAGAGGCACGCCTGAGCCTCAAGCTACAGAAAAATCATAAGAAAAGAGGGAGCGCCGTAATGGCACCGAGATTGCACTCTCCTCGACGATACGAGCGAAGGAGTGTCTACCCACGCCCGGCCGCGGCGTGAGTCATCCGCGCGACCTCGACACCCGGATCTCAAGCGCCACTTCGACACGGACGACGAGTGGCGGGGACTTAACTTCCGCGCCCGCGCGCGTTCATGCCGCCCCGAGGGATGACGGAAGCGGCGGGCCGTGGCCGATTCTTTTCAACGGCCCTCAAGGCGATTCCGAAGAACTCGAAAGAACATGATGCACACCGAACAGACCACGACGCCGACCTTCAGCGAAGGCTTTAAAGAGGAGCGGGAGTACTGGCTCAAGAAGCTCTCCCGTGAGACGCCTGGCTCGAACCTTATCCCGGATTTCGAGCGGCCGAGCAGCTTCGTCGCGGAGACCGCCGCCTTCGACTTCACGCTGCCCCCCGAGTTGGCCGCGAAACTGTCGGCGCTGACAGCCGACTCCGCCTTCCTCACCTACACGGCGCTGCTCGCGGCCCTGAAACTCTGCCTGCACAAATACACGGGAGCGACCACGGTGGTCGTGGGCAGCCCCGCGCGCCTCAGGCAGAACGGGACGGGCTTGAAGACCAACGCGCTCGCCATCGCTGACGAGGTGGACGGGCATCTGTCGGGCCGGCAGTTGTTGATGAGGGTGCGCGAGACGTTGCTCGAAGCCTACGGCAAGCAGGGCTACAGCCACGAAGCGCTCGTCAGGGATTTGAAACTCGACGGCGTCGAGAATCGCTGCCCGCTGTTCGACATCGCCCTCGCCTTCGAGGGGCTGCACGCCCCTCTGCCCGCGCTGAAGAACGACATCACCATCACCTTCCGCAAGGGTGAGGACGGCGTCTCGGGCAGGGCCGCGTTCAACGCGAAGCTCCACGCGCGCGCGAGCGTCGAGGGCTTCATACGCCACTTCGAGCACGCGCTGCGCGCGATACTGGAGAGCCCGGAGACGCCCATCTCCGAGATACGTCTGGCCGACGACGCCGAACGCCGCCAAGTGCTCTACGAGTGGAATGACACGGCGACCGCCTACCCGAAGCAGTGCGCGCACGAGTTGTTCGAAGCGCGGGCCGAGCACGCGTCCGACGCGACGGCGCTCGTCTGCGCGGGCCGGCAGTTCACCTACCGCGAGTTGAACGAGCGCGCCAACCAGTTGGCGCACTACCTGCGCCGCCAGGGCGTCGGGCCGGACGTGGTGGTGGGGCTGTGCTGCGGGCGCTCGGCGGAGATGTTGATAGGGCTGCTCGGCATCCTCAAGGCCGGCGGCGCCTACCTCCCGCTCGACCCTACGTACCCGCAGGAGAGACTCGCCTACATGTTGGCCGACGCGCAGGTCTCGGTGCTCGTCACCCTTGAGCGTCTGCGCGAGAGCCTGCCCCCGCACGCGGCGCGCGTCCTACGCCTCGACTCGGAGGCCGAGGCCATAGGGGCGGAGAGCACCCGCAACGTTTCGAGCGGCGTCACGCCCGCGAACCTCGCCTACGTCATCTACACCTCGGGCTCCACGGGCAAACCGAAGGGCGTCCTGGTGGAGCACAAGGGTCTGAGCAACCTCGCGCAGGCGCAGGCACAGACCTTCGACCTCGGCCCCGATTCGCGTGTGCTTCAGTTCGCGTCGCTGAGCTTCGACGCCTCCATCTTCGAGATCGTCATGGCCCTACTGCCGGGAGGCGCACTCCACTTGACGGGTGAAGACTCCTCGCAGTCAAGCGCCAGCCTGATAGAGACCGTGCGCGACCAGGGCATCACGAACGTGACGCTCCCCCCGTCTGTGCTGTCCGTGCTCCCCGACGCGGAGCTTCCAGGTCTGCGTACAATCGTTGTGGCGGGTGAGGCTTGCCCGTCCGAAGTCGTGGCCCGCTGGAGCAACGGGCGTCGCTTCTTCAACGCATACGGCCCGACAGAGTCTACTGTGTGGGCCACGGTCGCCGAATGCGTCAAGGGGCCGCGTAAGCCCCCCATCGGCCGCCCCATCGCCAACACACAAACATACCTGCTTGACGCACGACTGGAGCCGACCGTCATCGGGGCGGTGGGCGAGCTCTACATCGGGGGCGACGGCCTCGCCCGCGGCTACCTCGGCCGCCCC
>CAXTSK010000216.1:0-8116 GCA_964246655.1 uncultured Pyrinomonadaceae bacterium | reverse complement strand
ATTCCGCACAGACCCGTCCATCCACGACGGGCGCTTCTCGAACAACGGCTGGTTGCAGGAATTGCCCAAGCCCTTAACGAAGCTGACGTGGGACAACGTCGCCATCATCAGCCCGGTGACCGCCGAGAAGCTTGGCGTCGGCGTCGCGCCCGACGGCGCGGTTGAGCAGGACGGCCCGCGCCGCGTCAACAATCTCACCATGAAGGGCGGCGAGATAAACGCCGAGACCGTGCGGCTCACGTACCGCGGGCGCGTGCTGCCGGACAAGAACAACAAGATGCACGCGGACATGGTCATCCCCATCTTCATCCTGCCGGGCCAGCCCGACGACGTGGTGACCGTGCAGCTCGGCTACGGCCGCTGGCGCTCGGGCCGCGTCGGCGGCAACCTCCGCGAAGGCCGCCGCGGCTTCAACGCCTACGACCTGCGCACGTCCGACGCGATGTGGTCGGGCACCGGCCTCGGCGTCGAGGTGACGGGCGACAGCTACTCGCTCGCCTGCACGCAGATACACTTCCGCATGGAGGGGCGCGAGATCGTCCGCGCCGGCACCTTCGAAGAGTGGAGGCGCGACCCGACGCTCTCGCCCGAGCGCGAGCAGAAGAAGGAGCCGCCGCAGCCCGCGGGCGAGAACCGCGAGCCGGAGGAGAACGAATCCCTCTACCCGCCGTACGACTACGCGCCGAACGACAAAGAGGGGAAGCGCGGCTACAAGTGGGGCATGGTCATCGACACGGCGACCTGCGTCGGCTGCAACGCCTGCATCGTCGCCTGCCAGGCCGAGAACAACATCCCGGTCGTCGGCAAGGAGCAGGTCTCGCGCTCGCGCGAGATGCACTGGCTGAGGGTTGACTCCTACTTCAAGGGCGCGACCGACCGGCCCGACGGCGTCTACTTCATGCCCGTGCCCTGCATGCACTGCGAGAACGCGCCGTGCGAGCCCGTCTGCCCCGTCCATGCCACCGTGCACTCGGCCGAGGGCTTGAACGACATGGTCTACAACCGCTGCGTCGGCACGCGGTACTGCTCGAACAACTGCCCGTACAAGGTGCGCCGCTTCAACTTCCTGCTCTTCCAGGACTGGGACACACCCAGTTTGAAGATGATGCGCAACCCGGAGGTCTCGGTGCGCTCGCGCGGCGTGATGGAGAAGTGCACCTACTGCGTCCAGCGTATCGAGTACGCGAAGATCGAGCGCGAGAAGGCGGGCGAGCGCGTGCAGGACGGCGACGTGAAGAGCGCCTGCCAGCAGACCTGCCCGACCGAGGCCATCGTCTTCGGCGACCTGAACGACCCCGCAAGCCGCGTGGCGAAACTGCACGCGCAGAAGCGCCGCTACGACCTGCTCGCCGATTTGAACACGCGGCCGCGGACAACCTATCTGGCCGCGGTGCGTAACCCGAACGGCGACATCGGGACGGGCGGCGCAGGGCGCGGCGAGGGCGGACATGGAGGGGAGGCGTAGGGCTTATGTCAGAAAGATACGAGTACGAGCAAGAGGACGTAGGCATCCACACCACGCCCGTCGTCATCGAGCCCGGCCACACGTTCGGGACGGTGACGGACAAGATCAGCTCCATCGTCCTGCGCAAGCGGACGCCGGTCGCGTGGTGGATCGGGCTCGCCGCCTCGTTCATGCTGGCGAACCTGATGTTCGGCACGGTCGTCTACCTCGTGCTGACAGGCATCGGCATCTGGGGCAACAACCAGCCGGTGGGCTGGGCCTTCGACATCATCAACTTCGTCTGGTGGATCGGCATCGGCCACGCGGGCACGCTCATCTCGGCGATCCTTCTGCTGTTGAGGCAGTCGTGGCGGACTTCGATTAACCGCTTCGCGGAGGCGATGACGCTCTTCGCCGTGGCCTGCGCGGGCGTCTTCCCGCTGCTGCACACGGGGCGGCCGTGGCTCGCGTACTGGCTCTTCCCGTACCCGAACACGATGGGGATTCAGCCGCAGTTCCGAAGCCCCTTGATGTGGGACGTGTTCGCGGTCTCGACCTACGCGACCGTGTCGGCGCTCTTCTGGTACACGGGGCTGATTCCCGACCTCGCGACCTTGAGAGACCGCGCGCGGAGCCGCTTCGGGCAGATCGTCTACGGGATGGCTTCTTTAGGCTGGCGCGGGAGCGCGCGCCACTGGGCGCGTTACGAGGTGGTCTACCTGTTGCTCGCGGGCATCTCGACGCCGCTCGTGCTCTCCGTCCACACCATCGTCAGCTTCGACTTCGCCATCGGCATCATCCCGGGCTGGCACACGCCGATCTTCCCGCCCTACTTCGTCGCGGGGGCCATCTACGCGGGCTTCGCGATGGTCTTGACGCTGGTCATCCCCCTGCGGAAGTTCTACGGGCTCGAAGACTTCATCACCGAGCGCCACCTGCGCAACTCAGCAAAGGTCATGCTGGCGACGGGGCTGCTGGTCGCCTACGGCTACATGTGCGAGGCGTTCGTCGCGTGGTACAGCGCGAACACCTACGAAGAGTTCATGATGATGAACCGCTTCGTCGGCCCCTACGCCTTCTACTACTGGCTGCTCATCTTCTGCAACGTCGTCGCGCCGCAGGTCGTCTGGATCAGGCGCGTGCGCCACAGCAACGTCTGGCTCTTCGTCGTCGCGATGTTCGTCAACGTCGGCATGTGGCTGGAGCGCTTCATCATCATCCCGATCAGCCTCCACCGCGACTTCCTGCCCTCGTCGTGGGGCATGTACCGGCCGACCATCTTCGACTTCACGATGTTCTTCGGCACCATCGGGTTCTTCTTCTTCCTGATGTTCCTCTTCCTGCGCTTCCTGCCCGTCATCTCCATCTTCGAGATGCGGACGATGGTGCCCGGCGCGCAGATTAAGGAGGAGGAGGCGTAATGGCTGGGAAGCGTAAAGTCAGGCCGGCGACCTACGGGCTGATGGCCGAGTTCGACAACCCGACGGACGCGGTGGCGGCGGCGCGGCGCGTCCACGAGGAGGGCTACACGCGGGTGGATGCCTTCTCGCCGTACCCCGTGGAGGAGTTGTCCGAGGCCATCGGCGCGCACAAGACGAAGATGCCGCTCATCGTCCTCATCGGCGGGCTGGTCGGCGGGTCGCTCGGGTATCTCATGCAGTTCTACCTGCTCACCCTCAGCTACCCGCTCAACGTCGGCGGCAAGCCCTTCCACAGCTGGCCCGCCTTCATCCCCATCACCTTCGAGTGCACGGTGCTGGGGGCGGCGCTCTCCGCCGTCTTCGGGATGCTCGCGCTCAACGGCCTGCCCGAGCCGTACCACCCGGGCTTCAACGCGCCGAACTTCGCGCTCGCCTCGCGCGACCGCTTCTTCGTGCTCGTCGAATCGGCCGACCCCAAGTTCGACCGCGAGCGCACGGCGGAGTTCCTCCGCGCGCTCGGGCCACGCGAGGTGACAGATGTCGAACACTGAAAACAGTAGGCAGACGGCAGTAGGCAGTAGGCAGTTGCCGGCTCGGCGGCGCGCTGTCTTTTACTGCCTACTGCTTACTGCCTACTGCCTACTGTTCGCGGGCTGCCGCATCGACATGCAGGATCAGCCGAAGTACGAGTACTACGAGCCGGGCGACAAGAAATTCTTCCCCGACGGCGCTTCGTCGCGCGCGCCGGTCGAGGGCACCGTGCCGCGCCAGGCGGGCGGGCCGGGCGCCTACCGCGACCGCGAGGACTACTTCTACTCGGGTAAGACGGCGGGCGGCGCGAGCGCATCGGTGCCGACGACGCAGGCGGGTGCCGCCGCGGCCGCGCTCTTGAGCGTGCGCGGCAACATCTCGGGCGGCGCCCCCGGCGCGGCCGCGACGACGGCCACGGGCGAGCCGGACATGTTCCCGATTCCCATCGAAAAGCCGGACTTGGAGCGCGGGCGCCAGCGCTTCCAAATCTTCTGCACGGCCTGCCACGGCATGACGGGCGAGGGCGACGGCATGGTCGTCCGCCGCGGCTTCCAGAAGCCGCCGTCCTTTTACGACGACCGCTTACAGGAGAACCGCACGCCCGCGTCGCACTTCTTCGACGTGATTACGAACGGCTGGGGCGCGATGCCCGACTACTCGGCGCAGATCGGGCCGGAAGACCGCTGGCGGATCATCGCGTACCTGCGCGCGCTCCAGCTCAGCCGCAAGCTCAAGCTCGAAGAGCTTTCGCCCGACGAGCAGAACAGGGTGAGGACGGCCGCGCAGCCGCCGGCCGGCGAACACGGCGAGGGCGGCACGCCTTTGCAGTCGCAGCGCGGGGGGGAGCAGCACTAGGATGGAAGCGGCCACCACACACACTTTCGACGCCCCCGCCGAACTCGGGCGCTACCGCACGCGCGCGCTCCTGGTCGGCGTGGTCTTCCTCGTCATCGGCGCCGTGCTGGCCTTCCTGATGGGAGAGACGGCCGGCTACGGCGGGCTCGTCCACGTCCTGCGCTCGTACCTCGTCGGCTTCTTCTTCGTGACGGGCGTTTCGGTCGGGAGCCTCGCGTGGCTCTGCCTCGGCCACATGACGGGCGGCGCGTGGGCCATCACGAGCCGGCGCCTGTTCGAGGCGGCAACGCGCTGCATCCCGCTCTGCGCCCTGCTCTTCATCCCGGTCGTCATCTCGCTCTTCGTGCACCAGCACGGGCACGAGGGCGGCGGCCACGCCGTCTCGGTCTACGAGTGGTCAGACCCGTCGATAGTCGCGGGCGACGAGGCGCTCAAGCACAAGAGCGCGTATCTCAACGCCCCCTTCTTCATCATCCGCGCCGTCGTCTACTTCGCGATCTGGTTCGGCTTCTCGCTTATCCTGAGCCGCTGGTCGGCGGCGCAGGACAAGACGGCCGACCCGCGCCTGCGGCGCAAGATGCAGGACATCTCGGGGCCGGGGATTCTTCTGTTCGGGTTGACGGTGACGTTCGCGGCCATCGACTGGGGGATGTCGCTTGAGCCGCACTGGTTCTCGACCATCTACGGGCTCATCATCATGGCCGGCTGGGGCCTGTCGGCGCTGGCCTTCATCATCACGGTCGCGACGCATCTGGGCTCGCGCGAGCCGATGAATCACGCCTACCAGCCTTTGCACTTTCACGACTGGGGCAAGCTCCTGCTCGCGCTCGTGATGCTCTACGCCTACTTCGCCTTCTCGCAGTTCCTCATCACGTGGGCGGGGAATTTGCCGGAGGAGATTCCGTTCTACCTCCGCCGCCTGCGCGGCGGCTGGCAGTTCGTCGGGCTCGCGATCATCCTCTTCCACTTCGCGCTCCCCTTCGTGCTGCTGCTCTCGCGGAACCGCAAGCGCGTGCCGCGCTCTCTGCGGCGCATCGCGCTCCTGATGCTCTTCATGCGTGTGGTCGATCTGGTCTTCTTCTTCGCCCCCTCCGTGCACCAGGGCGGCGAGCCCGACTGGCACGCGGGCGACCTCGCGCGCAGCTTCCTGCCGATGTTCGCGATGACGATAGGTCTCGGCGGCATCTGGCTCTGGTTCTACTTCGGGCAGCTCGCGAGCCGCCCGCTGCTCCCGCTCGGCGAACGCGACCTCGAACAGGCCATCGCTCCGGCGGAGGGACACCACTGAGGAGGTGAATGGTAAATGGTGAATAGTAAATAGAAAAACAGTTCTTACCATTCACTATTCACCATTTACCATTCACTATTTACCGAGGTTCTATGGCTCACGGCAAGCGCAGACGGGACAGCATTCACGAGACGCCGGACGTGTCTTACATCACGAACCCGGACGTGGCGCACGAGGAGTCGGACGTGGCGGTGCGCCCGCTGCTGTGGTTCGTGGGCGGGCTGACGTTCTTTACGCTCATCACCTGCCTGGCGATGTTCCTGATGTTCAAATTCTTCCTGAACCGCGAGATGTCGCAGGAGTTGGACCCGTCGCCGCTGGCGCGGCAGGGGGCGGAGCGTCTGCCGCCCGAGCCGCGGCTCCAGCTCGCGCCCGGCTGGGAGGTGACGGCCGACGACGGCCGGCGGCAAGACCTCTCCTACAGCACGCAGACCAGCTACGTGCCGCAGCCGGGGTCGGAGTGGATACTCGTCAACCAGGAGTGGCAGCACGAGCTGAAGGAGTACGGCTGGGCCGACCAGCAGGCGGGCACCGCGCGCATCCCCGTCGAGCGCGCCATCGACCTCTACCTTGAGCGCCGCGCCAAGGGGCCGCAGCCGCCGGTGAAGTGAGCAGTAAGCGGTGAGCAGTCGTCAGGAAGTGAGAAGTCTGTGAGAAGTAATTTTAAGACAAGGTTCGTGGGGACAGGGTTCGCGCGGCGCGCGTTGTCGGCGGTCGGGCTTTTACTGCTCGCCGCTTACTGCTCACCGCTCACCGTCCAGGCGCAGTACGCGCAGCCGCCGGTGGGGCCTGTGCCGACGGGCAAGTCGAACGAGGTCTTGAAGCAGGTCAACATCGAGCAGCGGCTCGGCAACCAGATACCGCTCGACCTCAAGTTCCGCGACGAGTCGGGGCGCGAGGTGCGCCTTGCCGAGTACTTCGGCAAGGGTCGGCCGGTCGCTCTCACCCTCGTCTACTACGAGTGCCCGATGCTTTGCAATCAGGTCTTGAACGGCGCGGTCGGCGCGTTCCAGGGTCTCAGTTTTACGGCGGGCAAGGAGTTCGAAGTCGTCACCGTCAGCTTCGACCCGCGCGAGGGGCCGGAGTTGGCCGCGCGGAAGAAGGAGACCTACCTCAAGCGCTACCGGCGCGAGGGCGTCGAAGCGGGGTGGCACTTCCTGACCGGCGACGAGGCGTCCATCAAAGCGTTGGCCGACGCGGTCGGCTTCCGCTACGCGTGGGACGAGCAGTCGCAGCAGTTCGCGCACGCCTCGGCCGTGATGGTGGCGACGCCCGCAGGGAAGTTGTCGCACTACTTCTACGGCATCGAGTACGCGCCGAAGGATTTGAGGCTCGCGTTCGTCGAGGCGTCGGAGGGCAAGGTCGGGTCGCCGGTCGATTCGCTCCTGCTCTTCTGCTACCACTACGACCCGGCGGTCGGCCGCTTCGCGCCGGTGATGGGCGTGCTGCGCGTGGCGGGCGTGCTGACGGTCTTCGGCGTCGTCGCGCTCATCCTCTACCTGGTGCGGAAGACGAAGCGGCGCGAGGAAGAATGGGAGCGGGAGTTGAGCGTCGGCGGGCCGGTCTGAACCGACCGAGGGGCCGCCGGCAGTACCGACCCTTCGGGGGAAGGGGAGTCCTTTAGTGAACTTGATGCAGTCGATTCCGATACCGAATGTGAATCTGCCGGTGCCTTTCTCGCCCGAGCAGGCCTCGACGTTCGCGCCGCACGTGGACGCGCTCTACGTCTACCTCGTGACGCTGACGGCCTTCTTCACGCTGGGGATCACGGCGGCCATCATCTTCTTCGCCGTCAAGTACCGGCGGCGGCATCACGGCGAGCTGCCGCGCCCCATCGCCGGCTCGATGGTGCTTGAGCTGACGTGGACGATCATCCCGCTCATGATCTCCATGACCATCTTCGTCTGGGGGGCCTCCATCTTCTTCAAGGCATACCGCGCGCCCAATCAGGCGATGGAGATTTACGTCGTCGGCAAGCAGTGGATGTGGAAGTTCCAGCACCAGACGGGGCAGCGCGAGATCAACGAGCTCCACGTCCCCGTTGGCGCGCGCGTCAAGCTGACGATGACGACCGAGGACGTGATTCACAGCTTCTACGTCCCGGCCTTCCGCATCAAGCAGGACGTGGTGCCCGGCCGCTACTTGCAGACGTGGTTCGAGGCGACCAAGCCCGGCAAGTATTATCTGTTCTGCGCCGAGTACTGCGGGACGAACCACTCGGGGATGGGCGGCTACGTCTACGTGATGGAGCAGGCGGCCTACCAGCAGTGGCTCGCGGGCGGGTCGGGCACGGAGTCGGCGGCGTCGCAGGGCATGAAGCTCTTCCAGCAGCGCGGCTGCGCCTCGTGCCATCAGGTCGAGGCGGGCGGGCAGCAGGGGCGCGGCCCCACGCTCTACGGCGTCTTCGGCAAGCCGCAGGAGATCGAGGGCGGCGCCAAGGTGACCGTGGACGAGTCGTACGTCCGCGAGTCGATCCTCAACCCGCAGGCCCACATCGCCGCGGGCTTCCAGAACATTATGCCGACCTTCCAGGGTCAGCTCAACGAGGAACAGATATTACAGCTGGTCGCCTACATC
>CAXTSK010000215.1:2744-8132 GCA_964246655.1 uncultured Pyrinomonadaceae bacterium | reverse complement strand
AGTAGGCAGTTGGCCGGTTAAGATTGTTGGCTTTTGCCCTCTGTCAGGCGGCCGCAGTCAGAACAAGAACATTCTCAAGTTCAAAGCTCTTAACTGCCTACTGCCATCTGCCTACTGTTTTCAGAATGCAGGCTCCTCATAGAGTCCGTACACGTCGCGCAGCGCGTCGCAGATTTCGCCGAGCGTGGCGTAGGCGCGGACGGCCTCGATGGTCGCGGGCATGGTGTTGTCGCCGTCGCGCGCCGCCTTCTTCAGCTTTTCGAGCGCGTTCGAGACGGCGCCGCCGTCGCGCTGCGACTTCGCGCGGTGCAGTCGTTCGACCTGGCGTTCGCGCACATTCTCGTTGATGACGAGAATGGGGATTTCGGTGTGCTCGCCTTCCATCGAATATTTGTTGACGCCGACGATGGTCTGCTCGCCGCGCTCGACGGCCTTCTGGTATTGGTAGGCCGATTCCTGAATCTCGCGCTGCGGGAATCCCTTCTCGATGGCCTCGACCATGCCGCCGAGCGAGTCGATCTTGTCGAAGTAGTCGAGCGCGCCGTCCTCCATCTTCTTCGTTAAAGATTCGATGAAGTAGGAGCCGCCGAGCGGGTCTACCGTGTTGGCGACGCCCGTCTCCTCCGCGATGATCTGCTGCGTGCGCAGGGCGATGAGCGCCGCGCGGTCGGTCGGGAGCGCCAGCGCCTCGTCGTACGCGTCCGTGTGCAAAGACTGCGTGCCGCCGAGCACGCCCGCGAGCGCCTGGATGGCGACGCGGACGATGTTGTTCAAGGGTTGCTGCACGGTGAGCGAGACGCCCGCCGTCTGCGTGTGGAAGCGGAGTTGGAGCGTGCGCTCGCTCTTCGCGTTGAAACGCTCGCGCATCACGCGCGCCCAGATGCGGCGGGCGGCGCGGTACTTCGCGATCTCCTCGAAGAAGTCGTTGTGCGCGTTAAAGAAGAAGGAGATGCGCGGGACGAACTCGTCCACGTCGAGCCCGGCGTCCACGCCCCACTGCACGTACTCGACGCCGTCGCGCAAAGTGAAGGCGAGTTCCTGCAAAGCCGTCGCGCCCGCCTCGCGGATGTGGTAGCCGCTCACAGAGATCGGGTTGTACTTCGGGACGTGGCGCGTGCAGAACTCGAAGGTGTCGATGACGAGCTTCATCGCAGGGCGGATGGGGTATATCCATTCCTTCTGCGCGATGTACTCCTTGAGGATGTCGTTCTGGAGCGTCCCCGAAATCTTCTGGAAGTCGGCGCCCTGCTTCTCCGCGACGACGAGGTACATCGCGAGCAGCACGGACGCGGGCGCGTTGA
Organism: uncultured Pyrinomonadaceae bacterium; assembly: GCA_964246655.1. GTDB lineage: Bacteria > Acidobacteriota > Blastocatellia > Pyrinomonadales > Pyrinomonadaceae > QHXN01. Next base: position 6,831 of record CAXTSK010000215.1, on the reverse strand, counting down.
TGGTCTGCGAGACCGTCACGCCTTCGAGCGGGATGCCGTCGAAGAGCACCTCCATGTCTGCGAGGCTTGAGACGGCGACACCGCACTTGCCGACCTCGCCTTCGGAGAGCGGCGAGTCGGCGTCGTAGCCCATCAGTGCCGGCAAATCGTAGGCGACGGAAAGCCCCGTCTGCCCGTGTTCGAGGAGGTACTTGAAGCGCGCGTTCGTCTCCTCGGGCGTCCCGAAGCCCGCGAACTGGCGCATTGTCCAGAGCTTGCCGCGGTAGCCGGTCGGGTGTATGCCGCGCGTGTAGGGGAACTCGCCGGGGAAGGCCGTGTCGCGCTCGAAGTCAACGTCGGCCACGTCGGCCGGCGTGTAGAGGCGCTCGACTTCGTCAAGCGAGACCGTCTCGAAGCGCTTCTTGCTTTCCGGGCGCTTCTTGAGCACGGGCTCCAAAGTCTCGCGCTCCCAGCGCTCGACCGAGGCTTCCGCGGGCGAGTTCAACTCTTTCGTCTCGGGCATATTCTTACTTTCGCTCCGTCCGTCAGTGCCGCGAACAAATTATTTTTATGGGCCGATAAGAAACCGATATTAGTTGACCTGCTCAAACAGTGTCAACCAACTCTCGGGCGGCCGTTTGCGGCCAAAAAGGCGGCGCGGCCGTCGCCTTGCAGCGTGCGGCCGCGCCTTGCAGGTAGGGGACCTTCGGCGGTAAACGAGCGGGTCAAGCTCAGGCGGGCGTCAGGAAAACAGGATGGCGAGCACCCGCCGCCTAAAAATCAGGATATTAGTTAAGCGGAACCACGACCTCGTTCGCCCGAACCATGTTGAGACGCGTACGCGCGGCCGCCTCCCTCGTGCGCGGGTCACTGCGCAGGCGCTCCACGTCGCGCCGTAACGTCTCGTTCTTCTGACGTATCCCCTGGACTTCGGTCATCATCTGCTCAAAACGCTGCTCGGCCGCGCCGCGTGCCGCGTGCGTGCGCATCGTCACCGTGACGCAGACGGCGAAGGTCGCCAGCATAATCATGCTGAAAACGACCCAGGACGGGATGGAAAATGAGCGACGCCGCACGTCTGCGCGCGTGCCGACAGTGCCGACAAAGGTCTCTGCCACGGGGGAGGGAAGCGAAGAGGCACGCGCTACGGGGCGCTGCGCGTCGAGTCGGGAATCGATCCAGAAGGGATTTGCGGACATGAGTTTACGTGCTCCTCCGTGCTCTGTCATCGGGTCAAAGACGCGCCCACCGTCCATATTTAAACGGCGCGGAGACCGTCGGTCCGAGGTGTTCTAAAATGAAACCGGTTAGAAGGTCTCTAACCTGAAAACTCGAAACGTCGCAGAGGGGTTGTTTGCGGTTACGTCTCGCTTGCCGTCATTGGCTTCGGCGACAAGGTTTTCGGAATTTAGCACTTGCTTAAGATGGTGTAAAGACATTCGTTTTCAACGGTTTGTACGGCTAAGTTGAACATTTACTTGAAGTAAGAGCGATGTGGGTCTAGTTTTGGCGAACACGGGGCGAACGGAAATCCGCCGTTTGGGCAGCCGAATTGGATAACCTTTCATGGCAGCAAGATAGAAAGGGTAGGTACGCGTCATAGGTGTGGAAAAGGCAATCGGGCTAGTCAGGGGTTAAATTCGGTGACAGAATGATCGCAATGTTTAAACAATAATTAAAGAAGTTGACACAAGGCGTTTCAGTTCTTAGACTGGCAGGGACTTCGGCGGAAATTTTCGGCCGATGTCCGTTCAAAATGTGATGTGACTCTCCCCGGGTCGCTTTTCTTGCCTGTTTTTCCTCAATAAAAGAGTTTCTGAGGGGCTCGAAACCCGCATTTTTTTAACTCGACAAGGGGTTTTATGTCTGGCTTGTCTCCGGAGTCACAGAACGGGACGGGGATGAACGAAGCGTCGAAAAGTTTCCAACTGCCTCTGGCGGCTATGGTTAGGTCGCTCTGTCGCGCGGCCGACACGGGCTCGGACGCGCTCTACGACGTGATGCTGAAGGTCGCGCTGATGGTGGACGCCGCCGCGCACACGTACGGGATGGCGACCTTTTCGCAGAAGGCCGGGGAGCTTGCGCGCCTGAAGTGGGTCGAGGGGCTCGACCCTGAGGAGACGGCCGACGCGGAAGCGACCGTCGAGGCGGCTCTGAGCGGCGCGGAGGCCGGGCAGGAGCCGAAGGCCGGGGATCGGAAGATATGTCTCGTGCTCTCGGCTACGACCGGGCAGCGCGAGGGCGCGGCCATCTACGGGCGTTTCGTGCGGCCTTTAACCGAGGGGCAAGCTTCAGAACTGAGGATTCTGTCGGACGTGGCGCGTCTGGCTCACACGCACGCGCGTTTGCGCGAGGAGTTGCACAAGCCTGTGAAGGCGTTCAAGTCGGCGGAGGTGGCCGCGGCGTCTTTGCCGGGCATGGTCTTCGTGAGCCGTGCGATGAACGCGCTGGCGCACTCGGTCGAGCGCATCAAGGATTCGGAATCGACCGTGCTCATCACGGGCGAGTCGGGCACGGGCAAGGAACTGATCGCGCGCGCCGTCCACCGTCTGAGCCGACGCTCGCAGGCGCCCTTCATCCCCTTCAACTGCACGGCGGCGCCGTCCGACCTCATCGAGAGCCTGCTGTTCGGGCACCGCAAGGGCGCGTTTACCGGCGCGCACGTAGATCACGACGGGCTCATCCGCGCGGCCGAGGGCGGCACGCTCTTTCTAGACGAGATGGGCGACCTGCCGCTCGCGTTGCAGCCGAAGCTTTTACGATTCTTGCAGGAGGGCGAAGTCCACACGCTCGGCGAGCGCGCCCCGCGGAAGGTAAACGTGAGGGTCTTGGCGGCGACTCATAAGGACTTGTACAGGGCCGCGCAGGAGGGGACGTTTCGCGAAGACCTCTACTACCGCGTCGCGGCTTTGACGGTTCACGTGCCGCCGCTGCGCGAGCGCCCCGAAGACATCGGCGCGCTCATCTCGCACTTCCTCTCGCACTACGCGCGCCGGAACGAGCGCGCGGTGGCGGGCATCACGGCCGACGCCATCGGCGTGCTTCAGAGCTACGCTTGGCCGGGCAACGTGCGCGAGCTGGCGGCGGAGATCGAGCGGCTGGTGCTCTACACGGACGAGGGCTGTTACATCGGGACGGAGAACATCAGTGCGCGCGTGCTGCCGTCGGAGGAGCGTTCGGAGGCGAGTGCGGCCCCGGGGCAGGTGCCAGCGCATCTGGAGAATATGCTCGAAGACTACGAGCGGCGCGTCATTACGGAGACGCTCCGGCGGAACGACTACAACGTGGCGCGCGCGGCGCAGGCGCTCGGCCTGGGCTCGCGCCAGACGCTCTATAAGAAGCTGAAGCGGCTGACGATCAACGTCGGCGACTTCCTACAGGACGAGCAGCAGCACGGCCTGCAACTGCGCGCCGACAGGATTTAAGGTTCGGCGCCGCTCTCCACCCGACGACTCACGTTCACTCACGTCTCTTCTTTAACGAGGCTCACGGACGACCTCCCGATGCTCATCACCTACGTCCTGCTCTTCGCGGCGACGATGTTCATACACGAGCTGGGTCACCTCTTGGCGGCGCGGCTGTGCGGCGTGCGCGCGCCCGAGTTGGGGCTCGGCTGGGGGCCGAAGCTGTTCGAGGTGGGCGTGCGCGGCGTCAGCTTCAAGATGCACCTCCTGCCCGTCGGCGCGTACGTGCGTCTTGACATGAAGCAGTTGCAGACGAGGCCGCTCGTGCAGCAGGTCTTCGTGCTGCTCGCGGGCGTGCTGGTCAACATCGCGGCGGCGCTCGCGACGCAGGGGAGTTGGTTCAGCCTGATGAACTACCTTCTGGCGGCGACGAACCTTTTGCCGCTCTACCAGCAGGACGGTTGGAAGTGCGGGATGGTCATGCTCCGCGCGCTGCTCGCGCGCCGCAGCTCGCTCGTCGAGTGGACGTTCACCGTCGCCGGCGCCGTCGTCAGCTTCACCGCGCTCGCCTCGTTCGCCATCAGATACTTCTAAGACAACTCAACACAGAGGCACAGAGACACGGCTTGTTGAGTTATAGACATTGAGAAGTGAAACACCCGGGGGGCGATGTTGTGAGCCCGTGCGGTTGTTTTTGGCCCCCC
>CAXTSK010000215.1:1728-2734 GCA_964246655.1 uncultured Pyrinomonadaceae bacterium | reverse complement strand
GTGGGTTTTCTTTCTTTTTTTCTTCATTACACCACGCCGTGTCTCTATGTTGAGAGCCCTTCCGTTTCTTTGTCGCCGCCGGTAACCGAAAGGTTGCGGCGGCGTGCGTCCGCTGTAAACCCGCGGCGACAAATCTCTAACTTGTTGAAAGTGATTTGGTTCGAGCGGTTGAGGGCTGCGAAGGCGCGTTTGAGCCCGAATTCGTTTGTCGCCCGCGGTTGACAAGCGTTCAGAGGCGAAGGCGTGTGCACGGCGTTTTCGTTGGGCTTTCTATCAGTCCACGTTGTGGCACGGCCGTTGTAAAGGGGAGTGCGTCGGAAGTTGAAGCGGCTGCGAGGTTGGTGGCACTGCCTGGCGGTCGTGACGCTCGGAGGAAAAGTTGATGAAGACCGTTCTGACAAAGTCGCTGGTGGTCGTCGTGGGGGGCGCGCTGGTCGTGCCGTTTGCAGCCGCGGCCGTGCTCGTGGGGGCGCGGGCCGTCGCGGGGGCGGGCGGGGCGAAGCAGTTCCTCCTCATGGCGGCGCTGGCGCTGGTCTGGACGTTCTTCGGCGGCGTGAAGGGTTTCGCGCAGCGAGGCGAAGACGAACGTGAGGGGCATGAATTGTTCGTCGAGCCGCGCCGGCGCGGAGCCCGCCGCCAAACTTTCCTGCACACGCGCGTGTTCTGAAACGCGCAACAGTCGTCCGGCGGCCGCCTCGCGCGTCTGGCACGGGCCTGCACCCCACGACTCACTCAACCCCAAAACTCTAAAGGAGCAAAAAACAGATGTTGAAGAAGTTCTTCCGCGACGAGACCGGTCTGGAACTTTCCGAGTACGCCGTCGCCGCCGCGCTGATCGCGCTCGCCACTGTCACCGCCTTTTCCGGCCTCGGCACGAGCATCGGCAAGGCCATCACGAACCTGACGGGCAAGATCCCGACCACCCCGTAATCGCGCTTCCCCGAGGGGGGGGGGGGGGGGGGGGGGGGGGGGGGCGGCCCGCCCCCCGCCCCCCCCCCCCCCCCCC
>CAXTSK010000215.1:0-1718 GCA_964246655.1 uncultured Pyrinomonadaceae bacterium | reverse complement strand
ACCGAATTCGAGGTGCAGAGAGATGTTCAAGAGATTCATGAGGGACGAGGCGGGGCTGGAACTCTCCGAGTACGCCGTCGCCGCCGCGCTGATCGCGCTGGCGTGCGTCACCGCCTTCACCAACCTCGGCACAACCATTAAGGGCGCCGTCACGAGCCTGTCGGGCACAATCTCCTCGACCTCCCCGTGATGGACACGGTTCAGGCGGCGCGCCCGCGCCGGCTACTACGGAGTAACGACGGGCGCGCCCCCGAGCCGCCCCGATGCTTTAAGCGGCGAGGGCCGCTTCAGTTTGGACCCCGCACTCATTCCTTCTTAATAAAATTCTAAACGTCATGTTCGACACGACGACCATCGCCGCCCTTTCCCTGTTGCTGCCTCTGACGGCTGTCATCACTTATTTCGACGTGCGCTACCGGCGCATCCCGAACCTCTTCGTGCTCGCGACGCTCGTCAGCGGGCTCGTCATCAACTTCGTCGCCGGGGGCTTGAGCGGCCTCGCCGCGAGCGCGGGCGGGTGCCTGCTGGCCTTCGGGCTGATGTTCGTCCTCCACGTCTTCGGCGCGATGGGCGCGGGGGACGTGAAGCTGTTCGCGGCGGTCGGCGCGGTCTTCGGGACGCAGCTCGTCGTCCCGGTCTTTCTCGTCGTGCTGCTGACGGGCGGGGTGCTCGCCGTCTACACGATCCTGCGCAACGGGACGCTTTTGACGACGCTGACACGCGTGCTGCAAATCTTCGTCGGCTTCCTGCCCGGCTGGCAGATGCCGCGCTTCGAGGTGCCGGCCGACAGGCGCCACACGCTGCCGTACGGCGTGGCCATCACGCTCGGCAGCCTCATCTCCCTCTTCGTCTTTCGCGCCTGATGCGGGCGGGCGGGTGAGTAGTCTGTAACTCGACTGGAGAAAACTGGACATGCGGAACAAACGTCTCCTCTTCGTGCTGGGCAGCGCCGTGGTCTTCGGGCTGCTGGCCGCCGTCTCCGTGAGCCGCTACCTGTCGGACGCGCAGGCCAGCGCGCGCAACATGAACAACGTGGTGGTGGCCAAGGTGGACATCCCGCTCGGCACCAAGATCGAGGCCGGGCAGCTCTCGACCGTGCAGTTCCCCTCGAACGCCGTCCCCGAGGGCGCATTCGACAACCCCGAGAAGCTGGTCGGCCGCGTGGCGGTCGTCGGCGTCGCCGCGCGCGAGACGGTCACCGACTTCAAGCTCGCGCCCGAGGGCTCGCAGGGCGGCATCTCGGCGGTCATCCCCGCGGGCTACCGCGCGATGACGGTGAAGGTGGACGACGTGATCGGCGTGGCGGGCTTCCTCCAGCCGGGGACGATGGTGGACGTGCTGACGGTCATCGACCCGCCCGGCAACAACATGAGCGGCAACCCCATCTCGAAGATCGTCCTCCAGAACGTCAAGGTGCTCGCCTCGGGCCAGAACCTCGACAAGCCGAAGGACGAGCGCGAGGCGGACACCGTCAAGGCCGTCACGCTCCAGGTCACGCCCGACCAGGCCGAGAAGCTGGCGCTCGCCTCGACCGAGGGCAAGCTCCGCCTGATGCTCCGCAACTTGATCGACCAGGACGACGAGCAGACGAAGGGCGCCGACAAGCAGAGCCTCCTCGGCGGCGAGCACGCCACGATCCCGCCGCCGCCCGGCTCGCTCAAGAGCGAACAGCCGGCGCAGCCCGCGCCGCAGCCGGTGCGCCGCGCCCGCCCGCAGGC
>CAXTSK010000214.1:7026-8132 GCA_964246655.1 uncultured Pyrinomonadaceae bacterium | reverse complement strand
GTCTACCCCGAGGCTTGGGCGGTCGAGGGTCGCATCCAGCGCTCGCTCGCCGACTACGACGCGGCGCTCGCGGCCTTCGCGCGCGCGCTGCGCGAGGCGCGCGGCCTCCAGCCCGAGGCGCACACGGGCGCGGGGCTCGTCTACGAAGAGCAGGGCCGCCACGAGGAGGCCGTCGAGTCCTTCAAGAAAGCCCTCGCGCAGCTCTCCGACACCGAGCCCGTTGTCTACGAGCTACTCGCGCGCAACCTCGAAAAGCTCGAACGCTGGAAGGAGGCGGTCGCCGCCTACGAGAAGTATCTGGCGCTGGCGCCGGAGGGCGCGCACGCCTCGGCCATCAACTCCATCATCGACCAGCTTCGTCGTCAGGCGGCCGAGCCGGAGACAGGGCAGCCGCCGCTCGACTGAACCGCTCAGCGGCGCAGGCCGCCGTACGGCGCGGTGCCGCCCGTCGGCATGTAACCGTCGCTCTTCGCTATCATGATAGCGGCGAAGATGAGGTAGCCGAGCAGCGCGGCCCCGGCGATCTTGTCCGCCTTGTTCGGGTGCTTGTCCCCGTCCTCCGCGAACACGACGGGCGCCGACCTGCGCGCGTTCAAATTCCTCAAGTCGAAATCTTTGTCGCGCCCCGTTCGTGCGTCCGCAGAGGGCGCGCTCGCGGTTGCTTCCCTGGCCGCGTCGGACTTCTCATCCGTCAAGGCCACGAACCCCTTGTCCGCTGTCGCCTGCGGGAAACGTCTCCCCGATTGTGCCCTTGCACACGGCGCGCAAGCCGCGACGGCCAGCAGCGCCGCGAGCGCGGTCGCCAAATGCTTCTTGAACATTATCGCTCACCTCTGAAAATGGAATCGCGCCGCACAACGTCGGCGACGTGGGGAGGATAAGTGTTAAGAAGAGGCGGGCGGGCGCGGCCTGTGACACTAACCGCACCGACACAAGCGCCGGGCCGTTACATCAGGCCGAGCTTGTGCGCGAAGAAGATGAGAATGAAGGCGAGGACGAAGAAGGTCGCCAGCCAGGGATATTTACCCATCGGGCACTTGCCGTGTTCGCTCATAGCTTTAAAGGGTTCTGGGTGTTGGGTGCTGGTTAAAAACATAGGTCTAACC
>CAXTSK010000214.1:0-7016 GCA_964246655.1 uncultured Pyrinomonadaceae bacterium | reverse complement strand
GTAAAAAAACACTGGACCACCCACACCCAAAAACCCCAACACCTAACACCCTCTCACTTACGCGCTTCGAAGACGCGGTTGAAGGGCGTCTGCGTGGCGCGACGGAACTCTTTGAAGCCGGCGCCGGTGACGACTTCGCGCAGGGTGTCTTCGGTGGCGACCGCGCCGAGCGCCGGGCCGCCGAGCGCGAGCGAGTTCGCAGTGCAGCAGAGCGTCGAGGCCGCCGAGAACGTCCGTCCGATGATGTTGATGTTCTCCTCGACCGTGTTGCCGGCCATCGGCTCGACGATGAGGGCGCTGCCGCCCTCGGCCAGCACCTCGGCCGCGCGCCGGGCCGCGCCCGCCGGGTCGCCCATGTCGTGCAGGCAGTCGAAGAAGCAGACGAGGTCGTAAGGGCCTTCGGGTATCGCGTCGGCCGAAGAGACTTCGAACGTGACGCGGTCGGCGACGCCCGCCTCTTCGGCCGCGCGCCGCGCGTGCTCTATCGAAGGCTCGTGGTTGTCGAAGCCGTGGAAGCGCGAGTTCGGATACGCCTGCGCCATGATGACGGTCGAGACGCCGTGGCCGCAGCCCACGTCGGCCACCGACCCGCCCGCCTTCAGCTTCTCTTCGATGCCGGTCAGCGCCGGTATCCAGTCGTTGACTAAGTGCGTGCGGTAGCCGGGACGGAAGAAGCGTTCGACGCCGACGAAGAGGTCTGGGTCGTGGTCGCCCCAGAGGATGCCGCCGCCGTTGCGGAAAGACTCTTCGATGCGCGGCACCGCGTTCGTCATCGCCTTGATGAGGTAGAAGCCGCCACCGACGAAGGCGGGGCTCTCCTCGTCCGCGAGCGCCGCGGCTTGCTCGGGCGAGAGCGCGAACTTGCCCGCCGCCGGGTCGTACTCGACGTAGCCGCTCGCGGCCTGGTTGACGAGCCACTCGCGCACGTAGCGCTCCTGCGTGCCCGTGCGCCCGGCCAGCTCCGCGGGGGTCGATGCGCCGGCCTCGGCCAGCGCCTTGTAGAGCCCGAGCTTCTGCCCGATGTAGACGAGCGACGAGCTGAGCGCCGCCCCGAAGTCCGTGACCACCTTGCCTAAGAACTCTTCAAGCTTCCCCTGGTCGATCTGTCTTGCTTCACCGGTTGAACTCATCCTTTACACACTCCTCTTGTTGGTCTTCCGTCCGCGAGGCTTTCGTGTCAGGGGTTCGAGTGGGGCGGGGAAGTTTCTACAACAGCGCACCGCCGCGAGTCAACGTCGCGGCGCGTTTGCCCGGCGCCCACGTCTGTGAGAGCATCGCCGCGATACCTTCAAAGGAAGAGACTTCATGGCGACACCCGAAGCAGGCAAGCGCGGCCGCGTCTCGCAGAAGGCGGGCCGCTTCACCGAGTCCGTCATCCGCGAGATGACGCGCGAGGCGTTGAAGCACGGCGCCGTCAACCTCTCGCAAGGCTTCCCGGACTTCCCCGCGCCCGAGGACTTGAAGCGCGCCGCGGCGGCGGCGATTAACGACGACGTGAACCAGTACGCCGTCACCTGGGGCGCGAAGGATTTCCGCGAGGCCATCAGTGATAAGACGCGCTGGTTCCTCGGGCTCGACTACGACCCCGAGCGCGAGATCACGGTCACCTGCGGCTCGACCGAGGGCATGATCGCCGCGATGATGGCGACCGTCGATCCCGGCGAAGAGGTCGTCGTCTTCGAGCCCTTCTACGAGAACTACGCGCCGGACGCGATTCTTTCGGGCGCGACGCCGCGCTACGTTCCCTTGCGCGCGCCCGACTGGACGTTCGACCCCGACGAACTTCGTGCGGCCTTCAACCCGCGCACGAAGGCCGTCATCCTCTGCAACCCGAACAACCCGACCGGAAAAGTTTTCACGCGCGAGGAGATGGAGTTCATCGCCGGGTTGTGCAGGGAGTTCGACGCGCTCTGCTTCACCGACGAGATTTACGAGCACATCATCTACCCGCGCGCAGACCGCGAGGTCGAGCACATCTCGATGGCGCAGCTCGAAGGGATGAAGGAGCGGACGCTCGTCGTCAACTCGATGTCGAAGACCTACTCGGTCACGGGCTGGCGCGTCGGCTACGTACTCGCGCCCGCAGACATCACGAACGCCGTGCGCAAGGTGCACGACTTCCTCACCGTCGGCGCCGCCGCGCCCCTCCAACGCGCCGGTGCCTATGCGTTAAGAATGCCGCCCGAGTACTACGAAGAGTTGCAGCGCGAGTACGAGCGGCGACGTGACATGCTGCTTCCGGCCCTCGAAGACGTGGGCTTCAAGGTCTTCCGACCCGACGGCGCCTACTACGTGATGACGGACATCTCGGCCTTCGGCTTCAGCGACGACGTGGAGTTCACGCGCCACCTCATCCAACAGATCGGCGTCGCCTGCGTCCCCGGCTCAAGCTTCTACAGCCGCCCCGAACTCGGCGCGCGCCAGGTGCGCTTCTGCTTCTGCAAGAAGGACGAGACGCTCGAAGCCGCCGCCGACAGGTTACGTAAGCTGCAAAGCTTCTGACGCCGCATGTGGGACAGGAAGCGACAACTCATCTGGCTCGGGGTCGGCCTCCTCTTCGGCACCTTCTCGCTCTACCCACTCGCGCGCGACGACGCGGGGCGCACTGACTGGCAATACTTCCTCCAACTCGAAGCGCTCCTCGCCCTCGTCATCTGCGTCATGTTCTTCATCTACAGCCGAAAGAAGTAGGCGATAGACGGCAGTCATACCGAATCTCGCACGTCAGTATCGGAATCGCGGCGGGACGCATTGAGTTTGCGGCAATAGCAACTGAGTCCGTCGCGATAGCAACTGAGATTGCCGCAAGAGCAATCGAAATCGCGACGAAAGCAATTACTATTGTCACGGCAGCAGTTGCTATCATGACAATAGTAATTGCTACCGTGATGAATGCAATTGCTACCGTCACAATAGCAACTGCTACCGTGGCGATAGCAACTGCTTTTGTGACGGTAGCAACTGCTTTCGACGCGATAGCAACTGCTATCGTCACGATAGCAGTTGCTACCGTTGCAGTCGCGATGGGAATAAAGGCTGTGTTTACAAGGTTTTAGGGCGATTAGCGGGCGGGCGCCTCCTCCACGCTCAAAAAAGTGTTGCCCGGTCGCGCTTTCGGCGTTATCCTGACGCCGCTCAATCCAGCAGGGGCCACAAACCTTACCGCTTCGACGCTTCCAACCCCGAAAGGAGAAGACCTCAAAATGGCTAAAGTCAAACTCAACCTACGCAACCTGACCATCCCGGAAAAGGTCGCGCGCGCTCGTCAGATCGTCGCGGCCATGACGGGTAACTCAAACTTCCCCACGCCGAACCCGACGCTCGCCTCGGTGACGACGGCCATCGACGCGCTCGAAACGGCCGACGCCGACGCGCAGGCCGCCCGGCGCGAGGCGCGGCGCCTCACCGGCGAGCGCGACCGTAAGGAGGACAAACTCACCCAACTCCTAACGCAGTTAGGCGCGCACGTCGAATCGGTCGCCAGTGACGACGAGGCGAAGGTCATGAGCGCCGGGCTCGAAATGCGCTCCGCCGCCGCGCCAGACACTTCCGCGCCCACCACGCCCGAGACGGTGACGGCGACGACCGGCAACCACGAGGGCGAGATCGAACTCTCGTGGGACACCGTCCGCGGCGCGCGCTCCTACGTCGTCGAGCGCGCGACCGACCCGCAGGCCGGCCCCTGGACGCAGTCCGGCATCTCGCCGCGCTCCTCGCTCATCGTCGAGGGACTTGAGAGCGGGAAGCGCTACTACTTCCGCGTCGCCGCCGTGACCCTCAACGGCCAGAGCCCTTGGAGCAACCACGCCGTCAAGGTCGCACCGTAACCCACCAACCCCTATAGCCGTTTGGACTCGGATGTAACTGAGGGCCATTCACCACAGAGACACAGAGGCACAGCTTGAAGAGGAATAACTCAACAAGCCGTGCCTCTGTGTCTCTGTGGTTAAATTCATTTCCGTTTTCACTCAAGTGACAATCGCTTTTATGATTTCGGTATAGCCGTCGCAAGGTTGGAACGCGCTCCTCGTTCTGTCGGCGGAGGACGCGAAGTGTGTGGCGAAGAATCCTGTTGACGGGCTGGCTTGTTCTGCTCGGCTGTGTCGCGCCGTGTCTCGCGCGACAGGGCGGCGCGACGGGCCTCTTTCCGGTGTGGGACGAGCGTGGCAAGTACGGCTTTATCGACGCGAGCGGGCGCGTCCGCATCGGGGCGCAGTTCGACGGGGCGCTCCCCTTTACGGAGGGACTCGCGGCCGTCCGTCTCGGCGATAAATGGGGCTTCATAGACCCGTCGGGCAAGTTCATCGTCCCGCCCAACTATTACGCCGTGTCGCCCTTCTCCGACGGCGTGGCGGCGGTGACGATTGCGACGGGGGCTGCGACCCGCCCCTGCGGATACATAGACCACGCGGGGCAGTTCGTCATCAAACCGCAGCACGAATATTCCTGCTATGACTTCAGCGAAGGGTTCGCGCCGGTCGATCTTTATGACGCGCAGATAGGCGAATCGCTGTCCGGCTACGTCACCAAAGACGGGCATGCGAGCGGCGGCGACCTGCGCGCCGACCCTTTCTCCGAAGGCTGGGCGCTGGTGGTGGGCGTGGACGGGTCGGCCCAATACGTCAGCAGTCGAGGTCAAGACCCCATCTCCCTCAACCGCGGCTGGGTCGCCAACACTTTCGTTGACTACTTCTCTCCCTCCGGCCCTTTCAGCGAAGGTCTGGCCGAGGTCTGCACCAAGTCCTGGTCGGGGGACTTCTGCCGCCGCTTCGGCTTCGTCAACACGCGAGGCAAAGTCGTCTTCATGCTGCCCGAAGGGATGCGCGTCGAGGGGATTTTTAAGAACGGGCGGGCGCTGATTCTTCAGGAGAGGGAGGAGAAAGTTAAGGTCAAGATGGGCGACGGCGAAGTCATCACGATGAGCGTGCAGGTCTCGGGTTACGGCTACGTGAACGGCGCGGGCAAGGTGGTGATTCCCGCAAAGCTCGGCGACGCGAGAGATTTTTCCGAAGGGCTAGCGGCGGTCAGCACGGGGAAGCTTCAGCCGTCCGACCGGAGAGACATCGCCAACTCTGCCGCGGAGTCTGCTTTCGACGGCGAGGAAGCAGTGAGTTGGTCGTGCATCAATCCGGCGGGCGTCGTCCTCATTAAAAAATGCGGCACGCCGCTTTCGAGCGAAGAGATTAGCGAACGATTCTCTCAATGGGGTAAAGGCTTCGGCGAGGGTTTCGTCAACGGCCTGTTCTTCAATAAATTTTACGTCGGCGGTAAACGGACTCAGGGAACTCGAAAAGCCGTCTACGGTTACATGGACAAGCAAGGCAAGTACGTCTGGATTCAGCCGCACGGAAGTGGCGCGAACAATTAACCACAGAAGACACAGAGGCACGGCTTGTTGAGGTATGACTTCAAAGCTGTGCCTCTGTGTCTCCGTGGTTCAATCCTTCTTCATCACTTTCTTTTCCAACCCTTCACCCCCTTGAGGTCGAGGCGGAAGAGGCCGCCGGGGCTCTCCTTCTCGTCGGCGAGCGCGCCGGTGACGTAGAGCTGATCCATGCGCGGGCCGCCGAAGGCGACGTTGCTCGTCGTCAGGTTCCCGGCCCCGTAGCGGCGCAGGATTTTGCCTTCGGGGCTGATGACCTGCACCTGCCGCATGCCGTAGTGAGCGACGTAGAGGTTGCCGTCGGCGTCGAGGCACATCCCGTCGGGCTCGTTGGCGATCTGACCTTCCGCCTTCGCCGGCAGGTCGGCCAGGACGCGTCTCCGTCCGGCCTTGCCGGGCGCGGTGAGGTCGTAGCTCAGGATGCGATTATGCTTGCTCTCGCCGACGAGGAGCGTCTTCCCGTCGGGGCGCAGGACGATGCCGTTCGGGAAGGCGAGGCCCTCGGCCACCAGATGCACCTTGCCCCGCGCGTCTACGTAATGAACCGTGCCGATTGGGTTCTCGGCGCTTGAGCCGCCGGGGTCTGTGAAGTAGAAGCCGCCGCGCGGGTCGAGCGTCAGGTCGTTGGGCGCGCGCAGCGGCTTTCCGTCGTACTCGGAGGCGGCCTTGCCCAACACGCGCCCCGCGGCGTCGAGCCGGAGCACCGCGTGCTCCTTGCCGTCGCAGACGAGGTGCGTGCCGTCCGCCAGAATCTTGTGGCCGTTCGGCGCGCCGGTTCGCGCCCACACCTTCGCCTCGCCGTCCGCGCCGACGCGGTAGATGATTCCGTTGTAAACGTCTGAGATGTAGGCGGAGCCGTCCGCGCCCACGACCACGCCCTCCGTGTAGCCGGGCACCTCCAAGACCTTGACGGCTGTCACGCCGCTCTCCGGCGGCAGACTCCCGCCCGCCGCCGCGGCGAGGCTCAATACAAATGCGAGGATAGTGTTCGTCATCATTGTCTTCATTTGCCTTCTCAACTGCCCACGCGGCCGCGCGCCCGGTCGAGCAGTTCCCTCTTTTTCGCCGAAGCGCATCCCGAATCACGCCGCCCGGTGGCGTCGGTCGGGATGACAAAGTTTTACAGACACAATTTTAGTAACCTCAAGTATGACACCGTGAGTTACGCCGCGCGGGCGGATTAATGGGCGAAACTCCCTTCTCACGAACGCCATGCGAAGCCGGAGACCTGCCCGACCCGCCACCCCGAGGATCACATGAAAACCAGAGCCTACCTTACGTCTTTCCTGTCCCTGACGTGTCTCCTGGGCGCCTTCGCACCGTGGGCGCGCGCCCAGACGCCTCAGCGTCATAACCTGATGCCCGTCCCGGCGTCCGTGAGCTTCCGCGAGGGGCGGCTCCCCTTCACGAAGTCTTTCGCGGTCGCGGCGCGCGGGCACGTGGACGAGCGTTTGCGCGCGGGCGTCGAGCGCGCTGTGCGCCGGCTCGAAGGGCGCACGGTCTTCGAGCTTGAGCGCGGGCTGTCGGCCGACACGGCGTCCGCCGCGCTCGTCGTCGAGGCCGCGGGGCCGGGCCAGAGCGTCCCGGCGGTGGACGAGGACGAGTCCTACACGCTCGAAGTCACTTCCACGCA
>CAXTSK010000213.1:4661-8178 GCA_964246655.1 uncultured Pyrinomonadaceae bacterium | reverse complement strand
CCCGCTGTCTTTCATCATCCCTCCTTCCTTTTTAACTCAAACTCACCGCACGGGCTGTCAGACGGATGTAACAAACTCGCCGCCCGTTTTTTCGTATTAACGTGTGCATGAAAAGGAGGAAGAGAAGAAAGCAGAACGCGGGGTCAGACGCGGTGTCGGAAATCTCTAAAGGAGAATCGATGACTAGTAAATTCACGTTCGTCTTGCTGGGCGTGCTCGCCTTGGCGCTGATCATCGGCGGGGGCGTCGCCTTCGCCAACATCAACTACACGCAGGAGGGGACGGTCAAGGTCGTCACCAGCTTCGGCCGCATCGAGCGCGTCTATCGCCCCGAGGACGGCTGGTTCACCACGCTCGCGCCGGGGCGCCAGTCCTACGAGGTCAACATCAAGTCGTTCACGGAGACGGCGCCCGTCCGCGTGACGAGCAGGGACAACGCGGCGCTCCAGGTCGAAATCTCCGTCACGGCCTACACCGACCCGCAGCACGTCGAGGACTACGTGCGCAAGTACGGCTTCGACGAAGCGCAGCGCCACACGCGCCGGAACGAAATCCTCCACGGGCTCATCCAGACCGAGGCGCGCAACGCCTTCTCCGAGTACGGCGCCTACGAGATTTACGCCAACCAGGAGAGCATCCAGAAGCGCATCCTCGAAGCGCTCAAGCCGCAGCTCACCAACCAGCTCCAACTCACCACTGAGTCGGTGCAGATCGGCAACCCGGACTTCCTCGACGACCGCATCGAGGCCGCGGCCTCCGGCGTCGTCGCCAACGAGAAGCAGAAGCAGGCCGAGGAGGCGCGGCTCGAAGCGGCCAAGATTGCCGCACAGACCAAGCAGATCGAGGCGACGACCTTCGCCAACCCGGCGCTGCTCGAAATCAAGAAGCTTGAGCTGCAACTCGAAATCGAGCGGGCGCGCGCCGAGGGCATCAAGAGCCATCAAGGCCCGCTGACCATCATGTACGGCGGCGGCTCGCCGGGGGTGCAGGTGCAGGTGCCCGCCGGGAGGTAGCGACTAAAGGAGCATGGGCTCTCAAAGGGGCGCGGGCCAGATGTCCGCGCCCCTTATTTTATGCACGCCCGCGCGGAGAGAATTTCGTTGACAGCCGCCTGAAACAGGCATAATCTTTGCCCGCTTAAGACGCACGCTTACAAACCCTGACGCCCCAGGCAGTCTCATATTGCCCCAGCTCCGAGCGTTCGCCACTGCGACGCTCTCATTCCTTAACGCCGTAGTTCAAGACGCCCAGGCTGCCCCGGGCCCTCGCACTTGAAAAACTCTGAAACGTAGGCGCCCGGGCGAGTACGCGCGCGGGCCGCTTCACATTCCCGCTGGCCAGAGGCTCTCACTCGACGCGCCCCTCGCGCGGCGCGTCCAGCGACCGCTTATCACGCGCGTGGCCCCGCCCGGGCGCCCCGCCAAACTTCCCTGCCCGCGAGGGCAGAACCCACACCGGGAGTAAAAACATGAGCGAAGAATACGAAGACTCAACAGGAGGGAAGGAGAGCTACGGGGGCGACGGCCCGAACCTCCGCTACGACGACTTCGTCGGGCGGATCGTCGAGGACCCGAACGAGCCGCCGAGCGTCACGCTCCTGAGCGGCTACCTCGGCTCCTCCTCCGAAGAGGGGCACGTGCGCCTCTACCTCGATGAGGAGCTGTGTCGCTACGTAGAGATTCCCCAGAAGGCTATCCGGCACACGCAGGAGTTGCCGCCCGAGCAGTCGCCGCTCGGCGGCAGTCTCGTCTGGATCGACCGCGACGCGGAGGTTCTGCACGGCGCGGCCGGCTCCGAGCGCCGCAAGGCGACCTTCCTCGAAGGCCAGATCGCGCACGACTACATCGGCGGCGCGGGCGGCTACGGCCCCGGCGGCGGCACCACCACGCAGGTGAGAGAGTGCGGCGTGGGCATCCTGCCGACCGACATGGGGCCGGGCTGCGGGCAGTCGCACTACGGGCCGTGCATCCCGCCGACGGAGCAGGTCCACTGTCGAACGCTGACCGGCATCCTCTGCACGCGCTTCGGGCCGAGCTGCCGGAGCGTCTACGTCAAGCAGTGCCCGACCCTCGACCTCAGGCAGTGTCAGAGCGTCCACATCGCGTGCCAGCAGAGCATCCACTTCCCCTGCGTCACGCAGAACGAGCCCCATTGCGTGGCGTCGGGCTTTGTCGGATGCAACCCCATCGACTTCACGATCTACGAGCAGCCGGGCGTGCAGCAGCAGTTCGCACAGCAGGCGGCCTTCGCGGGCGGCGGAGCCGGAGGGGGCGCGGGCGCGCAGGGCTTCGCGGCCTTCCCGCCGCCGCCGTCCTCGCCCGCTATCTGCCCCGACTCGCGCTTCATCGTCGCATGCAGCAACACGATCAGCGGGCCAAGGTGCGTCCTTACGACGGCCGTCAACTGCCCGACGCAGAACCCCTCCTGTCCTACACGCTTCATCGTCGCATGTCAGGTCTCGCGGATTGCCATCTGCTCCGACACACGCACAGGCCCGGGATGCGTGATCGGGACTGTTAACAACTGCCCCACGCGCGACCTCAGGTGCCGCGTCTCGGCCGTGGCGTTCTGCCCGGACACGCAGTTGTGTCAGGCGGAGTCGGCGGCGTGCGGCGTTGACCCCCTGGGCGGCGGCGTGGCGCAGCAGCAGCGCATCAACGTCGGCGGAGGCGGTTTCGACCCGACCTTCGGCGTCTTCCAGACCGGCTTCAACTGCCCGTCCGTGTTCGACAACTGCGCGACGCAGGAGGCTTTCTGCCCGACGCGGTCTCCGACGTGCCCGTCGCAGTTCGTCGCCTGCCAGTCGCAGTTCAACGATTGCGTCACCCGCTCCGGGTGCCAGTCGGTCTACATACGCTGCCAGACGATTGACTTCAACTGCCCCTCGGTCGCCATCCGCTGCCCGACGCGCGGCGAGCCGAGGTGCTTCGCCTCGCGGGTCGCCATCTGTCCGGACACAATCGCGGGCTGCCAGTTCGACTCGGCGTTCTGCGGGTTCGACCCTGGGGACATCGGCGTTGACCCGGCGGCCGGCGGAGGACAGGCGTTCGCGGCCCGGGCGTTCGCCGCACAACCGACGCAAGTCTGTCAGGGCGGCGGCGGAGGTGGCGGCGCCGTCGCCATCCCGCAGACGCAGTTCTGCCCGGCGCTGACGCGGTATAACTGTCCGTCGCGTTACATCCCTTGCCAGTCGCAGCTCATCAGGTGCCAGTCGCAACTCGACGCGTGCCCGACGCGTTACAACTGTCCGACGCTGCCGAACGGCTGCCCCGGCGACACGCGCTTCGGCGCCTGCGAGACGTTCGGCCCGTGCCCTTCGGCGGTTGACGCGTGCCCGTCACGCTTCGGCTGCTACGAGACGGCGATGTGCGGCGAGTCCATCGCCTGCTTCCCCGGCGGCGGCGGCGGTGGCTTCGACCCCGGCGGCTTCGGCAGGGGAGGCTTCGGCGGCGGCTTCTAAGAGGAGAGACTTTTAGAAGCGTCGTCACTTAACCGGCGAGTCCCGCCGTCGAAAGGC
>CAXTSK010000213.1:0-4651 GCA_964246655.1 uncultured Pyrinomonadaceae bacterium | reverse complement strand
CATTTTTCCACGGGGCGCAATAAACCCGGCGTGCCCCGCCGCCTACGGGGGGGGGCACCCGCCACATCTCAACTCGCAGTCGTGTTGAGGAGAACCTATGAGCCGAGAGTCCGACGACTTCGTCGCGCGTTTAGTTCCAGACCCCAAAGACCCGCCCGACCTCATGTCGATGAGCGGCTACCTCGGCGCGTCTTCCGAAGAGGGCTACGTCCGCCTCTACCTCGACGAGGAGTTGAGCCGCTACGCAGAGATTCCGAAAGAGTCTATCCGTCACGCGCAGGAACTTTCGCCCGAGCGGTCGCCGCTCGGCGGGAGCCTTCTGTGGATCGACCGCGACGCCGAACTGATGCACGGCAGGGCCGGCGCGAAGCCGGGGCCGGCGAGCTGCCTCGAAGGCTGGTTTGAGCCCGAGCACACGCCCGCCACAGCGGCCCGCCCCCCCGCGACGCCCGCCGCGCGCGGCGTCGGCCCCGACGCAGGAATCTATCCGTCGGTGCCTTGCATCACGCCGCTCATCTCGCGGCGGATACCTTGCCGCCCGCCGCTCGACAATCCATTCATCCGGCAGCAGTACCACGACTTTCTCAACCGGCCCCCGGAGACGGGGTTCTGGTGTTGAGAGTTCTTTCTTGACACCCCGGCAGCTTACCGCTTAACTGTACGCGTCCGACGACGACGGCGCCGTCCCTGTGCGCGCCCCTCGATGATCATCACCAAAGAGACAATCGCACACTACCTCCTCGGCCGGGGGCTCCTGACCTTCGACTCGGTCGTGGACGGCGACCTCCTCGTCGTCGAGGCGACGAGCCGCAACCGCAACTTCAAAGTCATCAGAACCGCCGACCCCGGCTACTTCGTCAAGCAGGTCAAGACCTTCGAGCCGCAGGCGGTCGAGACGATGCGCTACGAGACGGCCTGCTATTGGCTTTCGCACAACGACCCGGACTTCGAACCGCTCCGGGCGCTCATGCCGAAGTTCTACGACTCCGACCCCGCGCGCCACGCGCTCGTCATCGAGCTGCTCCCCGAGGGTGGAAGCCTCTCCGACTACCACCGGCAGCTCGGCTCTTTCCCGGTCGAGGTCGGCGTGCAGCTCGGGCACATCCTCGGCACGTACCAGCGCGAGATGGGGCGCCGCCTGCGCGACGGCGCGAAGTCGAGCGCGTTCGCGCGCCGCGTCCCGTGGATTCTGTCGCTGCATCAACTGAACCAGAACCTCTTCGGCCAGTTGAGCGCCGCGAACACGCAGGTGCTCAACATCGTCCAGAGCTACCCGGACTTCCCGCAGACGCTCGACCGCATGAGCGCGGGCTGGCGCTTCGACAGCCTCATCCACGGCGACATCAAGTGGGACAACCTGCACGTGACGGTTGAAAGTGTTGGGGAAGGGAAGTCGGAAGGCGAGGCCGGCGAGATGAAGCTCCGGCTCATCGACTGGGAGCTGGCCGACTTCGGCGACGCGTGTTGGGACGCGGGCGCGGTCTTCCAGTCCTACCTCTCCTTCTGGGTCTTCTCGATGCCGCCGGTCGCGGGCGTGCCCGCCGAGCAGTTGGTCAACTCCGCGCAGTTCCCCGTCGAGAAGATGCAGCCCGCCATCCGCGCCTTCTGGAAGACCTACGTCGAGACGCGCGGGCTCAACAACGAAGAGGCACGCGAAGCTTTGGAGCGGAGCGTCAGCTACGGCGCGGCGCGCATGATCCAGACCGCCTACGAGTACATGTTCCACGCGCCGCAGATCACGACGAGCGCGCTCTACCTGCTCCAGCTCAGCCTCAACATCCTCAAGAGCCCGCGCGAGGCCGTCGCCAGCCTTTTAGCCCTTTGACGAAGCGATGCAGATGAGAGAGCAGCTCACGTCACAGCTCAAAAAAATCGTCCGCGCCGTCGAGGTGCGCTCGAACGATTCGTTCACGTTTGCGGGGCGGCACTTCTCGCTCGGCGCGCAAGCGCTCGGGCACGCGCACGGCTTCGCGCAGCAGCAGGCGAACCCGCTCGCGAAGCTGCTCGAACAGACGCTCTATCAATACTGCTATTGCCGCACCTTCGACGGCGCGCTGCGCGACGAGCCGCCGCTCAACGTCGCGGGCGTTGACCTCACGCCGGCTCTGTCGGAGGCCAACGCGACGCGCGAGCGCTGGGACGCGGGCTGGCAGGTCTATCAGGTTTTGCCATCGGGGCAGGTCTTAGCGCACAAGGACGGGCGCACGCGCGC
Organism: uncultured Pyrinomonadaceae bacterium; assembly: GCA_964246655.1. Taxonomy (GTDB): domain Bacteria; phylum Acidobacteriota; class Blastocatellia; order Pyrinomonadales; family Pyrinomonadaceae; genus QHXN01. The sequence continues at coordinate 2,439 of CAXTSK010000213.1, read as the reverse complement.
GTTGTGGCCGGGCGAATTCCTCTCGACCGACGCGCCGGGGATGGCGCTGCGTCCGGGGATGAACCTCTCGGTCTTCTTCATGCGCGAGACGAGGACGATGCAGCCCGGCTTCTACTTTGCCTTCGGCGATGCGCAGGCGGGCGAGCTGGATAGCTTCAGCCTCGCGCGCTTCTACTGGAACGTGCGCGCCGAGGGGGCCGTGCCGCTCATGCGCGCGGTCACGCGCGGCCTCAACCGCTTCCAGGTGCCGTTCCGCATCAAGTGCCTCACCAACACGGCCTTCTACACGCGCAACGACGCGGCCGTCCTCTACGTCGATAAACGCTTCTACCCCGTCACCGCGCGCGTTCTCGCGGGCGTCCACGCCGAAGTCTCGCGCCACCTCCGCCCCGACGCGCCGCTCTTCGCCAAGCCGCTCGCCGACGGTCTGGCATTGGCGGAAGAACCTTACACGGGCGAGAGCTTCGGCATGCAGCGCTGTCGCATCCTGGCCGAGGGAATCTTGAGCGCGAGCGCGCGGAACCTGCGCGACGAGGCGTCGCGGCTCGAAGAGGTCGAGCGACACTTCAAGGCTTACGGCCTCACGCTCGAAGCGCCGTACCTCAACCCGCGCTCAATTGACCAGTACGAGTTCACAAACGCGCGGGAGGCGGCATGAGCGCTCAAGCCGAAACGTTCCTCGAAGCGGCCGACTTCATCGCCGCGCGCCTGTGCCGCGACGCGGTCTGGGCAGGCGCGCGTTGCAACTGGCTCGGCGACTCGATGGAGTTCGTCGGCGGGCAGTGGACAATCGCGCACCGCGCCTTCGGCCCAGACCTCTACTCCGGCACCTCCGGCGTCGCCCTCTTCCTCGCCGAAGCTTTCAAGAAGACCGGCGAAATTCTCTTCCGCGAAACGTCCGTCGGCGGCGCACGTCACGCCCTCTCGCGCCTCGAAGAGATGCCCGCGCAGACGCGCCTCGGCTTCTACACGGGACACACGGGCATCGGCTACGCGCTGACGAGAATCGGCGAGCTGATTGACGAGCAGGAGTTCGTTGACCGCGGCCTTCAGCTCGTCGAAGCGCTGGCCGAGATCGAACCGGACGAGCGCGCGACCGACGTGCTCGCGGGCAGCGCCGGGGCCATACCCGCGCTCCTTCATCTGCGAAAGAAGTACGACCGCGAGCCTCTGCTCGAACTCGCGCGCCGCCACGGCGAGTTCCTCGTCGGCGTCGCGCGCAAGACGCAAGGCGGTTGGTCCTGGAACACGCTCAGCATCCCCGCCGAGCAGCGCAAGCAAGACCTCAACGGCTTCTCGCACGGCGCGGCGGGCATCAGTTGGGCTTTGCTTGAGCTTTGGAAGGCGACCGGCGAAGAGAAGTTCCGCGTCGCCGCGGAGCAGGGCTTCGCGTACGAGCGGCAGTCGTTCGACCCGCGGCAGGAGAACTGGCCCGACTTCCGCGGCCTCTACGACGCCTGGGCGGGCAACCCCGGACAGCCGAGCTTCATGACGGCCTGGTGCCACGGCGCGCCCGGCATCGGCCTGTCGCGCGTGCGCGCGTTCGATTTGACCAAACAGGAAATCTACCGCCGCGAGGCCGAAGCCGCGCTGCGCTGCACGAGCCGCATGCTCGCCGCCACGTCCGCGCCGGGGCAGGCCAACTACTCGCTCTGCCACGGCTCCGCGGGCAACGCCGAGCTGCTCGTCTACGCCGCGCGCGTCCTCGGCGACGACTCCGCGCGCCTCCTCGCCGAGCAGGTCGGACACTTCGGCGTCGAACACTACCGCAAGACCTTCAACCCCTGGCCCTGCGGCGTCCTCGAAGGCGGCGAGACCCCCGGCCTCCTCCTCGGCCTCGCCGGCATCGGCCACTTCTACCTCCGCCTCCAAGACCCCTTGGGCGTCCCTTCGGTCTTAATCATTCTTCCTGAAGTCTAACGCGGCGGCGACTGAGCTTTGAGCGAGAGCGGCGTCGCGCCTTTCGTGTATGAGGCGTAGAGGCGGTAGCCGAGAAGGATGGCGATGATAGCGCCGAAGGCGAGGGGCTTGCGGATGTCGGACTTGACGAGGAGGTAGTAGTGGAGGACTCCGGCGGCGGCCGCAAGGTAGGTGAGGCGATGGAGTTTCTGCCAGCGCTTGCCGCCGAGGCGCTTGATCATCTTGTCGGTGGAGGTTATCGCCAGCGGCACCATCGAGGTGAAGGCCAGCACGCCGACGAGGATGAAACGGCGCCGCGCCACGTCCTGCGCCATCGCCGCGAGGTCGAACCACTTGTCGAACCAGACGTAGCAGAGCAGGTGCAGCGCGCCGTAGAAGAACGCGTAGAGCCCGACCATCCGCCGCAGGCGCACCAGCCAGTTCGCGCCCGTCCACTTGCGCAAAGGCGTCACCGCCAGCGTCAGCACGAGGAAGACGAGCGTCAGCGTCCCCGTCGTCCTCGTCACGAAGTCCAGAGGG
>CAXTSK010000212.1:0-8234 GCA_964246655.1 uncultured Pyrinomonadaceae bacterium | reverse complement strand
CGCCGGCACAAGCGTGAGATGGCCGACCTGATCGCCCAGCACACCGGCCAGAGCGTCGAGAAGATCACCGCCGACTTCGACCGCGACCGGTGGTTCTCGGCGCAGGAGGCGAAGGACTACGGGTTCGTCGACCACGTGATCAACCGTGCCGGGCAGCTGCCCGACGCGACGCAGAACGGGAACGGGAGCGCGCCCCGATGAGTTTCCAGATGCCCGAGTCCCGTTACGTGCTGCCGTCGTTCGTCGAGCGCACGAGCTACGGGGTCAAGGAGTCGAACCCGTACAACAAGCTCTTCGAGGAGCGCATCATCTTCCTCGGGGTGCAGATCGACGACGCGTCGGCCAACGACGTCATGGCCCAGCTGCTCGTGCTGGAGTCGACCGACCCCGACCGCGACATCCTCATGTACATCAATTCGCCCGGAGGCTCGTTCACCTCCCTCATGGCGATCTACGACACGATGCAGTACGTGCGGCCGGAGATCACCACCGTCTGCCTCGGGCAGGCCGCGTCGGCCGCGGCGGTGCTGCTGGCGGCCGGTACGCCCGGCAAGCGGCTGGCCGTGCCGAACGCCCGGATCCTCATCCACCAGCCGGCGACCGAGGGCATCTACGGTCAGGTGTCGGACCTGGAGATCCAGGCCGCCGAGATCTCCCGCATGCGCAAGCTGCTGGAGAGCACGCTGGCCAAGCACAGCGGCAGGACCCCCGAGCAGGTCCGGCTCGACATCGAGCGCGACAAGATCCTGACGTCCGAGGAGGCCCGCGACTACGGGATCATCGACGAGATCATCCAGAGCCGGAAGCTCGCTCCGGTCGGCTGACGCACGCGTCTCGGCACCACCGCACCACGCGCGACACACCGTCGTCGGGGCCACTCGGCCCCCCCCGCCCCCCCCCCCCCCCCCGGCCGCCCCCCCCCCCCCCCGCGGGGCCTCGCCGGGGCCGCGGCACAGTCCCGGCCGTAGACGTGCCAGCGTTAGCCGGAAACGAGAATCCCCATCACACACCTCCTGTGGTATATTCCGCGCGTTTGAGTCTTTGAAATTGGCTGCGTTCGGATGCTTGACTCTCTCACTACCGAGTGAAGGGCGTCGCCAGAAAACCACAGGGATTTTTGGCGGCCAGCGAGCACCGGGAGATTGTAGCCACATTTCTGGCTAAGGGCAAGCTGTCAGGAGGAAACTTCTGATGGCGCGCTCTCCCCGCCCCAAACCGGCGCGGCTGCCGGAGAAACTTCTACAAATTCGGCTCGCCCTCGGGCTGTCGCAAGGCGGGATGCTTTACCAGTTAGGACTACATGAAAAGCTTTCACGGACGAGCGTCTCAGCTTACGAGGTAGGAACGAGCGAGCCGCCGTTGCCGGTCTTACTGGATTATGCGCGGATGGCTAACGTGTGGGTTGACGTGTTGATTGATGACGAGTTAGACCTGCCCGCCAAACTGCCGAGCGCGAAGAGGCACGAAGGGGTGAAGCGGCGCGGGCGTTAAGACAAGTCGGTCTTAATAAGCGGCGGCCGAGGCGGTCGTCTTCACGCCCGCGGCCGCCTGCGCGAGCTTGACGCCGACCGAGGCGCCGATGCGCGTCGCGCCGGCCTCGACCATCGCGCGCGCGTCCTCGATCCCCTTCACGCCGCCCGCGGCCTTCACGCCGAGGTCGGGGCCGACGGTGCGCCGCATCAGCGCCACGTCCGCCACGGTCGCGCCCGACTTGGCGAAGCCCGTCGAGGTCTTGACGAAGTCGGCGCCCGCGCGCTTCGCGGCGAGGCACGCGCGCACCTTCTCGTCGTCGGTCAAGAGCGCCGTCTCGATGATGGTCTTGACGAGCACGCCCGCCTCGTGGGCGGCCTCGACGACCGCGCGGATGTCGTACTCGACGGCGCAGTCGTCGCCGCTCTTCAGGGCGCCGATGTTGATGACCATGTCGATCTCGCGCGCGCCGTCGAAGATAGCCCGCCGCGTCTCGTACGCCTTCACGTCGGCGAGCGTCGCGCCCAGGGGGAACCCGACCACTGTGCAGACCGGCACGCCCGACCCGCGCAGCACGCACGCCGAGGTCTTCACCCACGAGGGATTCACGCACACGCTCGCGAAGCCGTAGCGGGCGGCCTCCTCGCACAGGCGCGTGATGTCGGCCTCGCTCGCCTCGGCCTTGAGCAGCGTGTGGTCAACCAGCGCCGCCCAGTCGCGCGCCGTCGCCGCGTCGCCGAGGATGACGCCGATGCGCGCCGCGCCCGCGTCCAGAACCCTCTGCATCCGCTCCGGGCACCGGTTGAAGCACGCGCTCCCGCACCCGCAAGCGCCGTCCTCCGCCCCGCCGTTCAACCGCGCCACGATCACGTCCGTGATCTGCTCGACCAGCCGCTCGAAATCCCCGTTCTGCGAATAAGCCATGATGACTCTAACTCCTGTACTGGCGTTCGACGGCGTCGATCTTGGCGACGCGGCGTTTGTGGCGGTCTTCGGTGAGGTCGGTCGAGAGCCAGGCGCGGACGATGTCGCGCATCTCGGCGGGGGTGATGGTGCCGCTCCCCAGCGTGAGGACGTTGGCGCCGTTGTGCTCGCGGGAGTTGACGGCGACCTTGACCGAGTAGCAGGCGGCGGCACGGACGCCGGGCACCTTGTTGGCCGTCATACATGAGCCGACGCCCGCGCCGTCGATGACGATGCCGAGGTCGGCCTCGCCCTCCGAGACGGCGCGCGCGACGGCGTGCGCGAAGTCCGGGTAGTCAACGGCGTCCGTCGAGTTCGTGCCGAAGTCGCGGACGCGGTGGCCGAGTTCTACGAGGAAGCCTTTCAGCTCCTCCTTCAACGGGTAGCCGCCGTGGTCTGCGCCGACGGCGACGATCTTCTCGGCGCGCGAGCCGCGGCGCGGGACGCGGCGGACTAGCTCGATGCGGCGCTCGCGGACGATGTCGGCGGCGAGCGGGGTCAGCCGCGCGGTTTCGGCGACCCGCAGGCGCGCGCCTTCCGGCAACCCGCGCACGTCGTCCTCCGTGATGACCGTCTTCGAGGACTCGTCGTGGTCGTAGTCCTTCTCTGCTCCGGCGGCCTTCTCGGCCGCAACCGGCGCGACGTTGACGATGCGCGCGAGCGGCGGACTTCCCGCGTCAGCTCGCGGCGCGGGCTCAGTCGAAGGCTGGGCCGCGCTGCTCTCATCTTCCGACGGCGCCGCGTTCTTCAAGACCTCGCGCACGAGCGCGCGCACACGGTCGCGCGCGGACTCTGTGGGTCGTTCCTCAGACATAATGAGCTGTGAACGCCTTCCGGTTGACCTGGCGTATGGAGCGCGCATAGTATGTCGCACCACGGCGGCGCGGTGCAAACAGCTCGCGTGGCCGAAGTCCCGCTTAAGCTTTCTTAACCACAGAGGAGGCCCACTTTGTCTTCATCCGCCGTCGCCATGTCGGAGTTCAGCAACCCCAACCTTGAGCCGCTCTTCACCTCAGAGCAGATCCAGACGCGCGTCGCCGAGATGGGCGCCGAGATCTCGCGCGACTACGCGGGCCAGACGCCGCTCCTCATCGGCGTGCTCAAGGGCGCCTACATCTTCCTGAGCGACCTCGTGCGCGCCACAGACCTCCGCCTCGGCGTCGAGTTCATGGCTATTTCGAGCTACGGTTCGGGGATGCGCTCGTCGGGCGAGGTGCGCATCGTCAAAGACCTCGACGTGCCGGTGGACGGCCGCGACATCCTCATCGTCGAGGACATCGTGGACACCGGACTTACGCTCTCCTTCCTCATCGGCAGCCTCCACCAGCGCGGCGCGAAGAGCGTGCGACTGGCCGCGCTCCTCGACAAACACGAGCGGCGCGAGCGCGACGTGCAAATCGACTACTGCGGCTTCCGGATACCGGACGCCTTCGTCGTCGGCTACGGCCTCGACTACGCCGAGCGCTACCGCAACCTGCCTTACATCGCCGTCATCAAAGACCCCAGCCTCAAGGACTGAAGCAATCATCATTTGAAATTAAGACTTGATTACTCTCAAGAAGGGTGAAGATTGATGACTGATAAGAGACGCGCGTTCGAGCGCATCACGCTCGTCGTGCTCGACAGCCTGGGCATGGGCGAGATGCCGGACGCGGCCGATTGGGGCGACGCGGGGTCGGACACGCTCGGGCACATCTGCGAGTCGCGGCAGGTGAACTTGCCGAACCTGCGCGGGTGGGGTTTGGGTAACGTGCGGAGCCTCAGCGGCGTCGCGCCGGTCGAGAATCCGCGCGGCTCGTTCGGGCGCTGTGCGTTGCGCTCGAACGGCAAGGACACGACGACGGGCCACTGGGAGATGGCGGGCATCATTCTTGAGAAGGCTTTTCCGACGTATCCCAACGGCTTCCCCGAAGACGTGATCGAGCGCTTCATCAACGACGCGCGCGTGCCCGGCATCCTCGGCAACTACCCGGCGTCGGGGACAGAGATTATTAAAGAGCTGGGCGAGGAGCACGTACGCACGGCCAAGCCCATCGTCTACACCTCGGCCGACTCGGTCTTCCAGATCGCCGCGCACGAGGGGGTCATCCCCGTCGAGCGCCTCTACGAAATCTGCGAGGCGGCGCGCAATCTTCTCAGGGGCGAGCACGAGGTCGGCCGCGTCATCGCGCGTCCGTTCGAAGGCCACCCCGGCGCCTTCAAGCGCACCGAGAACCGTCACGACTACGCCGTGCCCCCGCCGCGCGACATGCTCCTGCCCGTCCTCTCGGGCGCAGGGCTCGACGTGGTCGCCGTCGGCAAAATCTCCTCCATCTACGACGCGACGGGCGTCACACAGGAGTTGCCGGGGAAGAACAACGACCAGTCAATCGACCAGACGATTGAAGCTTTAAGGAGTGACGCGCGCGGCCTCGTCTTCTCGAACCTCGTGGACTTCGACATGCTCTACGGCCATCGCCGCGACGTTGAAGGGTACGCGCGCGCGTTAGAACACTTCGACGCGCGCCTGCCCGAGATCGAAGGCGCGATGCGCGACACGGACTTACTCATCATCACCGCCGACCACGGCAACGACCCAACCTACCGTGGCACAGACCACACACGCGAGTACGCCCCGCTCCTCGTCTACGGCCCCTCGGCGCGCGCGGGCGTGAACTTGGGCGACCGCCCCTCGCTCGCCGATATCGGCCAGACCATCGCCGACAACTTCGGCCTGACCTTGAAAGCAGGCGAGAGTTTCCTGAGCGAGATTTCCTGAATAGTCCCGTAGGGACTGGATGTTTATAGCCCCGACGTTCAACTAAACCCCGAGCCCCGGAGGGGCGGCATTTGACATGCCGCCCCTCCGGGGCTCGTCAGGTTAATGAACGCATCAAGCTATAAACATCCCGCTCCTACGGAGCGCGACTTCTCAAATCACCAACTCAATCTTCATCCGGTCGAGGACTTCGGCGATGGGGTTCGCGACGCCGCAGCCTTCGACGCGCGTCGGCCCGGCGGCGGCGGGGTCTGTTTCCGCGCGCGGGTGTTGCTGTTCGGAGGTGCCCGCGAAGATGAGGCCGAGGGCGTGCCGGTTTTCGTCGACGACGAGCGAGCCGCTGTCGCCGGGGGCGACGTAACGCGCGTGGGGCGGCGTCGGCTCGATGAGGATTTGGTTCTCGAAGTAGGCCGACGACCCCGTGCGGTCGTAGCGAATCCAGATGTCTAAGTGAATCGAGAAGACGCGCCCCTCGGTGTAGCCGGTCGTCCGCCCGAACTTGCGCGCGGCCTCGCCGAGCTCGATCTCCTCCTTCGCGACGTGCCCCTCAACCGCGCCGACGAAGGGAATCAGGAGGGCGTGCTTCTGCGGCCCCCAGAGCTTTGCGAGCGCGGCGTCAACGTGGTTGGGTTCGTACGTGCTGCCGTTGAACTTGAGCGTGGAGAAGTTGACGAGCGCGCCGATGGGGCGCCCCGTGGCGGCCTCGCCGGGGCTCGGGTGCATGATGAGGTCGCCCGCGTCCACGGCCGACTTGCGGAGGTCTGCGAAGACGTGGCAGTTGCTCAAAAGGTAAATCTCTTTGCGACGCGGCAGGCGGCTCCTGCGCGTGCAGAAGTAACCGATGGTGCCGCTCTCGCCCGTCAGGTTCGTGTTCGCGCCGCTCAGGCCGCCGACCAGAACCTCCTGCGGCTCGCGGATGCCGCCGGGGAACCTCTCCCACGGCGAAGGCTCATACGAACCCGCGTCCGAAAGAAAGACCGTCTCGGCCATCTCTATCGTTTCGACGGGGACGCCGCGGTACACGTCGGGCAGGGGCTCGGCGCCCGCGCCGTCCCACAGCTCTGCGCCCGCGTCGGCGACGAAGACCTGTATGCAGTATTCGCCGGGGCGGCCGCCGAACAGGCCGACACCGACGGCGTGGATGTTCGCGGAGAAGCCGGGCCGGAGGTAAGTCTGGCTCAGCTCGCGCTTGAGCTTGACGATTCGTTTGAGCGTGCCCCTGTCCCTGCGGCGCGGCGGTCGTCGCAGGCGGCGCGCGCGCAGGTAAGAGCGCGCGAGGAGCCACACGATCCACGCGACGGCCAGCGCCAGGACGACCCACGTCACTGAGTCGTCGTAGTAGTGGATGACCGTCTGGCCGCGGCCGTCCGTGGTCGTGTAGAGGTAGTGCTGTCCGAAGGCGAAGATACTCACGGGTCTTGCCCTCAGAGCTGTTCAATCGAGTCGAGGTCGGCCGCGACGGGATGGCAGAAGTCCTTATGGTTGACGGAGCCGCCGCCCGCCGCCTGCTCTTCTTCACACACGGGGTCGAGGTCGCACTGTCTGCCGTCGGGGCTCGCGAGGTAGCCGTAGTAATCGACCATGTCGCTGGAGACGGCGTTCGGGCTGTAGTCCATGTTCCTGAACTCGATGCGGAACGGCAGGCCCTCGACGCGCCTGAGCGTGTGCGTCTCTTCGCGCCCGCCGACGTTGATCTTGAAGACGACCTCCTCGCCGCCGAGCGCGACGCCCACGGTCTCGCCGACGTTGCCGAAAGTCTCGCGGCGCAGGACGTGCCCCGAAGGGTCTTTCTCGACCTTCTCGAAGAAGAGTTCCGTGTCGAGCTTGTGCGTGTAGAAGCGGCCGCCCCGTATGAAGAGTCCCGTCAGAGGGTGCTTGCGCCGGCCCGTGGGGCGTAAGCTCGCGCCTTCGTGCAACGTGTCCATGTGGACGATCCAGCGGAAGTCCTGCGGGTCGGCCGAGTCGAGCCGGTCGAAGTCGCCGCCGCCCTTGTAGACCTCGAAGCCTTCGGCGGCGCCCGCGCCCGACGCCTTTATCTCGATGTGCACGCCCTCCTTCGGAAGGTTGTGGTAGGACGCCACGTCCTGGTAGACGATGTGGTCGCCCCCGCCGCCATCCTGAAAGACGGGGCGCTGGAGCTTGACGCCCAGCGTGTGCTTTTGGTCGCGGATGATGGCGACCTCGCCGCGCTTCTGCTGCTCGTTGAAGCAGACGATGGCGAGGCCGGTGACACGGACGAGTGCGGTGGCGGAACTTTCGTTGAGGGGCATCTTTCTTTCTCCTGTCTCGCGTTTGGTAAAGCTTTCGGTTCGTAGTGCGCGCGCGGGGCGAAACGTAACGGCGCGGCGGAGAAATTTTCAGGGGCAGCGCCACCCGGACCCGTCGGTCGAGCACGGGAATCTCATCGTCCTGAACATCGTCCTGTCGCCCCCGGCGGCCTTCTGCCTCGGCTCCTCATTCCGCCTCGGCTCTCCGTTCTGCCTCGGCTCCCCGTTGTAGGGTCGGTCGGGCGCCTGCCTCTGATTCCTGTTCTCGGGTCGGTCGGGCGCCTGCGTTTCTTCCCACCTGATGTGCCAGAAGTAGACGGCGTTGGCGGAAGTCGGCACGCAAGTCTTCGAGACGTTGACGCTGAAGACGACCGGCCCGAGCAGGTTGACGGCGGCACGCGCGGCCCCGCCCCGCCTGTATGTCCTGAGGAGTTCTTCCCCCTCCCTCCTGACGGCCTGCTCCCACACGGCGGAACTCCTCGCGGTGATTGCGGCCCTTAACGTGTCCCTGTCGTCGCCGGTGCATTTTGGGGCCGGCGGCGGAGGCGGCGGAGTAATCACGGTCGTGATTATGGGCGGCGTCGGCGGCGGGGTCGGCGTGTCAGGCCGAGGCGGCGGCCGCGGCGGATCCCCGCGGGTGGGCGGCGCCGCGCCACCGGACCCGCGGGGCGCGCCCCCGCGGCCAGTCGGCCGGGTCGTTCGGTCCGGCGAGGATCTTGCCGCCGTCGAGGACCGGCAGGTCGGCCCCCGGGTCGAGCGGAACCGCGAGGGGCCGG
>CAXTSK010000211.1:0-8235 GCA_964246655.1 uncultured Pyrinomonadaceae bacterium | reverse complement strand
CGATGGCGAAGAAGTGCGCGCGGTTCTGCCAGCGCACGCGCGTCTGGTCGCAGAGCTTGAGGTACGCCTCGTTGACGAGCGCCGTCGTCTGGAGCGTGTGCCCCTCGCGCTCGCGGCCCATGTAGTGGTGCGCGAGCCGGTGCAACTCGCGCTCGACGAGCGGGAGCAGGCGGCCGAGCGCCTCGCGGTCGCCGTCGCTCCAGGCAGCGAGCAGCTCGGTCATCTCCTGCGGGGAAGGCGTCGAGGAAGTCATCGGAATCGTAAAAAAACGGACGGATTGTAACACCTGTCTTTCGAAGCCGAAAAATGTTTCCGCTACCCGCCCGACCTCTTCCATGTGCCGGACTTGCCGCCGGTCTTCTCTTCGAGGCGCACGTCCGTAATGGTCATGCCCTTCTCGACGGCCTTGCACATGTCGTAGACGGTGAGCGCGGCGACCGTGGCGGCCGTGAGCGCTTCCATCTCGACGCCGGTCTGCGCTGTTGTAGAAGCCTCGGCCTCAAGGTACACGCCGTCGTCGCGCAGCTCCGCCCGCACGTCGGCGTGCGTGAGCGGGAGCGGATGGCACAGGGGTATCAGCTCCGCCGTGCGCTTCGCGGCCATGATGCCCGCGATGCGCGCCGCCTCCAGCGGGTCGCCCTTCGGCGTCCGCCCCGCGCGCAGTGCCGCGACCGTCTCCGCCGACATCAGGACGCGCGCCGAAGCGACCGCCCGCCGCGCCGTCTGCGCCTTGCCCGTCGTGTCCACCATCGCCACACGCCCATCGGCGTCCACGTGTGAAAGCTCGCTCATCGCTTCTGCCCCTTGAGCTTCCGTTCGAAGAAGTCTGCCCCCGCCGCGTAGGCGCGGAGCCAGTTGCGGTGGAGGAGGAAGTCGTGCACGTCGTCGGGGAAGACTATCTGCTCGAACTCGACGTTCTGCTCGCGCAGCCGCCGCGCGAGGTCTACCGTCTGGGAGAAGGAGACGTTGCGGTCGTCGTCGCCGTGGACGAGCAGCACGGGCGAGCGCCACTTCTGGACGGAGCCGACGGGCGACGCTTCGAGCGCGACCTTCTGCGCGTCGCGGCTGTTGTAGTCGATCCACGAAGCGCCCGAGATGCGCTGCGACCAGTCGTGCACGCCGTGGATGTCAACGCCCGCGGCGAAGAGGTCGGAGTCGCGCGCGAGCCCCAGCGCCGTCAGGTAGCCGCCGTACGAGCCGCCCCAGAGTCCGATGCGCTTGTCGTCGATGTCTTCGCGGTTCCGTAGATAGCGCGCGGCGGCGAGCACGTCCTGATACTCCGAGGCGCCGCGCGCGCCGCGCTTCGGCGCCATGCGGAACGCGCGGCCGTAGCCGATGCCGCTGCGGAAGTTCACCGACAACACTGCGTAGCCGAGCGAGGCGAGGTACTGATTGAAGCCGTACGCGTTGTGGTAGTAGTACATGTAGTGCCAGCCCAGAAGCATCTGCCGGCTCGGGCCGCCGTGCATGAAGATGACGGCGGGCAGCTTCGCGCCTGTGCGCGCGCCGGGCGGGAGGAAGAGCTGGCCGTGAACCTCCTGGCCGTCCTCCGCTTTAAAGACGATCTGCTGCGGGGCGACGAGTTTCGAGGAAGGGAAGTCGCGCGGCAGCGCCGCCGCGCCCAGCATGCGCGGGTTCCCGCCCGCGAGTGAGAACGGCATCGCGTACGGCATCGCGGGGCTGCGCGTGTCCGAACCGAGGTAGACGAGAGTGTTGCCGTCGCCGGTCACCACGGGACTCCACTCGATCTTCTCGCCGGTCGTGAGCGCGCGCGGGCTGCCCCCCGCCGTACTGACGAACCAGAGGTGTCGCCGGTCTATGTCGCCGCAGTTGGAAGAGAAGACGACGGTGCGCCGGTCGCTCGTGTACGTGACGTGCTCGACCTCGCACGAGCCGGGCGTGAGCAGTTCCGCCTTGCCGCCCGTCGAAGGGACTGTGTAGAGGTGGCGCCAGCCGTCCTGCTCCGAGATGAAGACGAGGTGCCCGTCCGCGCCCCACTGTAGAAGCTCCTCCCCCGCGGGGGGCAAAGAGTCCGCCGCCCCGCGCCCGCCGCGCCAGACCTCGCGCGCAGAGCCTTCGGGATAGTCCGCGACCAAGACGGCCCACGGGTCGGGGTCGTCGCCGAGGAAGGTCGAAGGCTGATTAGCGTTCGTCGGCCTGCGCACGAAGGCGAGCCGTCGCCCGTCCGGCGACCAGCGCGGGTTCGAGTCGCGGTCAACGGACGGCGAGACGAAGTTGATCGTTTTCTTTGACGGGTCGTAGACGCCGACGAAGCTGTGGTCGCCGCGCGCGCTCGTGAAGGCGACCAGCCGCCCGTCCGGCGACCACTGCGGCTCGCCGTTCGAGCCGCGCGCCTGGAGGAGCATGCGCGCCTCGCCGGTCGTGGGGCCGAGCGTGTTCACCCAGAGCTTCCCGCCGTTCGAGAAGATGACCTGCGGCCCCGCGGGCGCAGGCACGGGCGCTTCGCCCTCGCCGAGCACGCGCACCTGCCCGTTTGTCCAGTTGGCGGCGAGCACCTGTTCTTTCGCGCCCTCGGGGTCACTCGTCGGGTTCGCCGTCTCGCCCGCGCGGTTCGGCCCTGTGCCGCGCACGAAGACGACCCAGTTGCCGTCGGCGCTGAACGTCAGCTCGGTCAACATCTGGCCGTCGTCTCTTTCGTAGCGCGTGAGCTGTCGCGCCTGGAACTGCGGCCCTTCGGCGACCCAGACGTTGCGCCGCCCCTCCGCGTCGAATGTCCACGCGACGCGCTGCCCGTGCCGCGCGGCGACGAGGTCTGCCGGGAAAGGCGAACTCAGAACCTGTTCGAGCGTGAACCCGCCGCCCTGCGCCGCGCACGGCAGCGCGCAGGCCGCGAGCAACAACATGCTTGCGAACGAGAGACGTAGACTATTCATCTTCAACCCTTCGTTGACGAAGAGATTCGGAGAGCTTGAAATTTAACCGGGTAGACGGATGACCTTCACGACGCTGTCGGCCTCGGCAAGCTTAACGCCGGCGGGCACGACGACGAGCGCGGTGGCGCGCGCGAAGGCGACGAAGTCGGAGGAGCCGCCCCACTTCAGCGGCTCCGCGAGCAGGCGCCCCTGTGGGTCGGTCGAGAGCGCGGCCGGGAGATAGCTCTCGCGCTCGGCCGCGCCCTTGGCGGGACGCGCGAGCACGGCCGTCTCTTCGAAAGGCGCCGCGTCGCGCACGCCCTGCATCACGCGGAGCGCCGTCCGCGCGAAGAGGTTGAAGGTGACGCTGACGGAGACGGGATTGCCCGGCAGCCCGAAGACGAGAGTGCCGTCGGGCAGGCGCGCGAAGACGGTCGGCTTGCCGGGGCGGAGCGCGACGCGCTCGAAGAAAACTTCCGCGCCGAGCGCGTGGAGCGCGGCCTTCGTGAAGTCGTAACGCCCCATCGACACGCCGCCCGAGAGCACGAGCACATCCGAACGCGCCGCCGCCCTCTCGACCTCTCCGCGCAACAAGTCGGGGTCGTCGCCCGCGAACGGCAGACGCTCCACGTCCGCGCCCGCCAGTTGCGCGTAGGCCGCGAGCGAGTAGCTGTTCGAGTCGCGTATCTGATCCTCGCCCGGTCGCTCTCCGACTTGAACCAACTCCGTCCCCGTCGCCAGCACCGCCACGCGCGGCCGCCCGCGCACGGGCACCTCCGCGTAACCGAACGACGCGAGCACGGCCATGCGTGCCGCGTTAACCTCCTCGCCCGCTTCGAGCACGCGCTCGCCCTCTCTGATCTCGCTCGCTCGCGGGACGTAGAACTGCCCCGGCTCGGTGGCGCGCTCGATGAAGACGAAGCCGTCGCCCTCCTCCTCGCGCGTCACCTCGACCTGCTGCACCGAGTCCGCGCCCGTGGGCAGAGGCGCGCCCGTCATGATGCGCACGGCCTCGGCCGTTTGAAGTGTCCCGCGCCAGCCGCTCCCCGCCGCCGCCTCGCCCACGACGCGCAGACGCGCCGGCGTCTCGCGCACGTCCTCCGAGCGCACCGCGTAGCCGTCCATCTGCGCGCGGTCGAACGGCGGCAGGTCCGTGTCCGCGAACATGTCCTCCGCCAGCACGCGCCCCAGCGCCGCGCCCAGCGCCACGCGCTCCGCCGCCAAAGGCTCCGTCTTCTCGGCGACGATTCTGATGGCTTCGGTGACAGGAATCATTTATTTGAGGTGATAAGTGATAAGTGATGAGTGATAAGAGAAGCCAAGGCCCGCTGTTTCTTCTTATCACTCATCACTTATCACTCCTCGCAGCTTCTTTCCGAAAGCCTTCGAAGAGGAAGCCGCCGAAGGGTTCGAGCAGTTCAGCGACGAGGGCGATAACGGGCTCGGGGCGCTTCTCTGCGAAGAGCGTGTCGAAGGCGCTCAGGAATCTTTCGGCGAAGGCGGCGTCCGCCTCGCGCAGGCGGCGCGGGATCGTCTTGCTGTGCGCCGACCAGAGCCCGCGCGTGCGGAAGTAGAACTCGGCCGCGTCCTGATAGAGCCACGCGCCCGTCGCCACCAACTCCTCGCCCGAACGCGGGAACCTCATGTCGTCAACCCAGTCGGTCAGGCGGAAGCGCCGCAACGTCAACTCCTCTTCGTCCCAGGGCGGCGGCCCCGCTTCCAACAACTCCCGCGCGCCGCGCTTCCGGCGCGCGGAGAACTCGCTCGCCCCCGGCACCTCAACGCCCTCCCACACCATGCTCATCAGCGAAGGCACCCCGCCCCGCCTGTCCCGTTCGAAGAACTCTTCCAGCGTCCCGGCGTCGTGCACGAACGCCTCCACCGGCCAACCCCCGTACACGAAAGCCTCGCGGTACGCGTTCGGCAAACTTTCATAAACCACCACGAGGTCGAGGTCTGATGTCGGCGTCGCCTCCCCGCGCATCACCGACCCGCCGAGGAACACCACCCGCGCACCCTCATACCTCTCCCGCCAGATACCTTGAGCGGCCTCTTCGGGGGAGAGTCTGGGTGTGTCCATGGGAGTGTTAGTGTAGTGCGTACCCCGCAAAGACGAAAGGCTGCTCGTGTGAGTCGCCTTTTTCGCGAGGGGCGCCTGGAATTTTCCAAAGGCCATATAATTGACGTTACCCGTCTGAGGTATAATTTACCTTATGAATAAGAAGGCTAAAAAACGATTGAAGGAATCCGTGCAGAGGGAAATTGCGGAACGTACCCCTAAGCGGAATGACCAGGGCACATCTATCCCTCCTAAGAAGCTGCCGGAGAACCAGAAGTTTACCCCGCGGCCGGATAAGAAGCGGGGGTAGAGTTATCCACAAGCGGAACCCTTGCGCATAACTCACGACCGGCCGCGAGCCCACCTTCGAAGCTCCGGTGCGAGTCCGGGGAAGACGAGCGCCTTCTTCGTCCACGCGTAGTCGCGCAGGCCGTTGACGGCCGTCAACGTCGGGTGGTAGCGGTCGTAGATGTCTTCGGCCTCCACGTCGCCCCAACTGCCGTCGGCGTTCTGCGTCGCGAGTAGGAAGTCCACGCCCTTGCGTATGAGCGGATGGCGGTCGGAGAGCCCGAAAGACTTCAGCGAGTCGAGCACCTCGCCGGTCGCGTCTGAGTCGCCGAGTTCATCGACGACAACGTCGAGCGAGTCCTTCAAAAACTCATACTCGTCGGGGAGCCAGCGCGGGGACAGCATGTATGTGCTGTAGCCGTTTAGCGTGTAGACGACGTGCGTGACGGCGTAAACCGCCCAGATGAAATCCTCGTAGCCGCGCGACAGGGGCGGGTAGGGGCGCATCGCCGGCAGCCACTTGATGGCGTCCGCGTAACCGGCCCCGAGCTTCACACCGTAGCGCTCGCCCAGATAGCACCTGATGAGCGCCAGCAGCCAGACCTCGTAGCGGCTCAGCCACTTCAGACGCCTCCGGCAGCCGCGGCAGGTCTTACGGCCGCGGGGGTTGACTTCGCCGCACTTGCAGTCCGCGGGCAGGTCTGCCGGTGGGGGCCCGGCCGCCGGGTCAAACCAGAGGAGGTCTTCGGCGCTGACGCGCGCGGCCGCGCGGCGCACCTCACGCCGGAAGGCCGCGTCGCGAAGGCCCAACCGGTCGGCCGTGAGCCCGCCGAAGACCGCCTCCGCGACCGTCTCCGCGTCGGCGTCCTGGGGCACCGTCGGATGCTCGCTCCGCCAGCGGCGCGCGCACTCGGCGGCCATCTTACGCGCCGCGCCGCGCAACGTGGTGTCGCGCGATGTCGAGGCGATCCAATGTAGGCAGAAGGTGTAGTCGAACCCGTAGGTGCGGAAGTTCTCCGGGTCGCAAGCCGTGCGGTAAATGAACTCCAACCCACGCCGGGTGGCAATCTCGCGCCGCGCCTGTTTAGTTTCTGACATGGCATCCGTAATGAGGAAAGACGATAAGGAAAAGCGCAGGAAACATATGCCCGGCGGGCGCGGGTGTCAATCAAAAAGAGGCGGGTGTGGAATTAAGCGTTGACACCTGCGGCGCGCGAAACTATCTTTGTCGCCGTTACGCCGTCACTAACTCATCGGCGACGATAGCCTTGCCACTCGCCCGGCGCTCCATGAAGTTTCGTCGCCATCGTCCTATCGCATGACCCCATGGTCTAACTATTCTTCCTGGCTGAGGGGCACCTACAGCTTCAGCCAGGTTCCCCAATGCCTGCTCGCGGGCGACTCTCCCGACTGAGCAGATCGGAGCCGAGAAACCATGCGCCTCACGACGAACACGGAGCGCCGGCGGGCCATCCGGCGTGGGATGGAGTTCATCTACTCCGTCGCCAGGCGCCCGTGCCACTTCGACGAGTACGGCGGCGACCTGCTCTCCTGTTTTTATTACATCTCCCGCAACTCGGAAGACGCCGGGCTGCGGCGGCAGGCGCGCGAGATGGGGGAGGAGCGTGCGCGCCGCTGGCGGCGGGTGAACGCGCGCCTCCCGGCCGACGCCGACGCCGACACCGTCAACGCCCTCGTCCAGGGAAGCATGTCGGCCACCGGCCTCGGTTTCCCCGACGAGGCGTTCGACAGCCGACTCAGGAAGGCAATCGGCCGCTTCACGGCGAAGGATTTCATCGGCTTCGACCCGACGACAGAACCACCCCCGACGGATGTGCCCGAGCTGTGCGAATGCGATTTTTACAACAAGCGTGGGCGGAAGCGCTGCGTTCAGTGCGGGAGGCGGCTGGCGATGGCGAGCCGCTACCGGACCTGGTATTACGGGCTGATATGGGTCTACACGAGCGAACTCTTCGGCGCCCCCGCCGGCGCGCGCTATGCCGACATGCTCAAGTGGCTCCCAGAGCTGCGGCCGTACCGGGGCGCCGAGGGCGGGGCGAACCCCGACTTCTACGACACGGTCTACGCCATCACGCACCTCGTCTACACCTTGAACGACTACAGCCTCTACAGGCTCTCTCCGCGATGGCTGCCCGAGGAGTTCGCGTTCCTGAAGGCGAACATGCGGGAAGCGATTGAGTGGGAAGACCCGGAGACGCTGGGAGAGTTCATGGACGCGCTGCGCGCCTTCGGGTTTGAGGAAACTCACCCGCTCATCAGGCGGGGCATAGACTACCTGCTATCCTGCCAGAACCCGGACGGGAGCTGGGGCGACACGGAAGCGGAGGACGCCTACCGGCGCTACCATCCGACGTGGACGGCGATAGACGGGCTGCGCGGTTACCACTGGCGCGGGCGGGGCCTGTGCTTCCCCGAACTCCTGCCGACCCTACGGGCCTGGGCGAGGAAGCAGGAACCAGGCTGCGCGCGCCCGCCACAATCCACGGGCGATGGTCCGGCCTGCTCATGAAGAAGCTCGATGCAAAACTGATGTGGGGGGTACGATGTTATACCGCATCCCTACGGCTAGCGTAATAAAGTATTGACACCCGCCACAGTTGGGGCTATACAACATTTTGTGCGCTTCGAGGTCTTGTCCACAAGTTGGTGGCGGTCTCACTATCTTGTGGTTGATACACTCACTGAATGAAAGAGAGAGGGACTGCGCTATGGCTACTAAAAAACTTCCGACAAAGGTTCCGCCTGCAAAGCTAACGAAGGTTCCGCCTGCCAAGCTGACGAAGGTTCCACCTCCGAAGCTGACGAAGATACCCAACGGCCCTCCCGACACCGGGGGCGGCGCGAACAAGTAGAGGGTGGCACGCGGCCGTCTCTTGCGGCGGCCAACGAAGTCACTTCAAAACCCTTCGACGAAAGAGTCGAAAGACACGCGGGGGGGGGGGGGGGGGGCGGGCGGGGGCGCCCGCCCCCCGGGGGGCGAGTGAGCACCCACAC
>CAXTSK010000210.1:4995-8308 GCA_964246655.1 uncultured Pyrinomonadaceae bacterium | reverse complement strand
TGCGAGAGCGGGCGGACGGGCGTGACGGGCGCCGAACTCGGGCGCGGCGTCGGCTGCTGGCGCGCGGTGCGCGTGCCCGTCGCGCTCGCGTTGATGGAGGTGTTGTCGTCGCCCTGGTTGGTGGTCGTCGTGGTCGGCGTCTGCGCGTAAGAGTTGGCGCAGAGGGCGAGGAGCAGGGCTGCTCCGGCTGGAAAGAGCTTCTTCATCGTTCCCTCCGAAAAAGTTTAATGAAAACGTCTGAGTACGAGCGGGGGTTTCACCTGTTCGTAAAACTTCGGGGGCTTACGGCGGCGGCGTTTGCGTCGGCGCGGGGCGGCGCGCTTCGAGCAGGCGCAGCACGGGCGCGAGGTTCCCGCGGAAGCGGACGTGCCCGCGCACGTTACGCAAAAGCACTTCGATGTCGCTCGCGCGCAGCGCCACGCCCTCGTCCAGGACCTTGCCCCCCCCGCCCCCCCCCCCCCCCCCCCACGCCGACGCCGAGTTGCACGCCGCGCGTGCCGTCCGTCTCGACCGCGGTCTCGGCGTGGAAATCCTTCTCGCTGATGCGGCGCTGTTCGATGTTCAGCTCGAAGTCTTCGTCGGCGCTCGGGCCGGCGGACTGTGTTGACTGTGAAGGCGCACTCACGTCGCCCGCGCGCGTCTGCGCGGACGCATATGCGGACGCGGCGGCGACGAGTAAGCACGCGGTCACGTATCTGAAAAGACGGGCGGCCGAAAGAAGCTCGTTGTATCTCAATTCCCCCTCCCCCTGCGCGCAGGCCCGCGCCTCTGCCGTGTCGCGGCGGCGTTGCCGGCGGGGGCTTGAGCCGGGGGAGTCGTCGGTTCTGCCGGCGGCGTGTTGGTGCCGGGCGGTTGCATCGGCGCGGGCGACGGCGGTGCGTCTTCACTCTTAGGGACTTCGCCGAGCGCCTCGGCGACGATGCGGTCGATGTCCGCGAAGACGCTCCTGATGTGGAGCGTGATGCCGATGTTGCGATAAGTCTCGCCGGGCCGAACCTCCTGCGGCAGGTTCTCGCGCTCCGACTCCCACGCGGTCTCGCGCTTCTGCTTACCCGTGAACTCGACGCGCGGGTTCGGCACCTTCTCGAACCGCAAAGAGTCCGCCGTCACGCGGGCCGTGATGGAGACATCCGCACTCGCGTCGGCTTCGGTCTCAAGAGGCGCGGCCTGACGCCGCGGCGCAGGCCGCGTCGTCGCGGGACACGACTGACCTCGCGCGGGAGTCTGCGCCGTCACGTCAAACGAAAACGACGCCGTCATCATTAAGACGGCAGCGAACGCGAACTTGAAGACGGCCGTGAGCCTCACTCTCATGTTCACCTCAATCCTCGGCGCGGCAGACCGATGTCTTCTCAGAGACGTGCTCAACAGGGGAACTCGAAGGGGGTTGTTCAGCGGTGCGCGTATGATAGCAGATTCTTTGTGCGCCGCAAGACTTTGCCCTCAGCGGGGCTCGCCGGGGCCGGGGCCAGCGGGGCGGAGGTCAGGCGGGGAGACGCAGTAGGCGACGACGCGGTTGCGGCCGAGGTTCTTGGCGCGGTAGAGGGCGGTGTCGGCGAGTTCGATCAGCTCGATGGGGTCGCGCGCGTCTTCGGGGTAGGCGGCGACGCCGATGCTGATGGTGATGCGGAGCGTCTCGTTCGTCTCGGCGGGCGCGCCGCGGCGCGTGGCGGGGAAGTGGTACGACTCGATGGCGGTACGGACGCGCTCGGCGGCGACGAGCCCTTGCGCGCAGTCGGCGTTCAGGAGGAAGGCCGCGAACTCCTCGCCGCCGAAGCGCGCGGCCACGTCGCCCGCGCGCAGGGCGTTCGTGACGAGCGAGCCGACCTCTTCAAGCGTCTGGCTCCCGACGAGGTGGCCGTGGTTGTCGTTGACCGTCTTGAAGTGGTCGAGGTCCATCATCAGGACGCAGAAGGGTCGCACCTCGGTCTCGGCGCGCGCGGCCTCGCGCCGCAACTCCGAGAAGAAGGACTTGCTCGTGAGCAGCCCCGTCAGCTCGTCGTGCGCGAGCAGGCGGTGGATCTGGCGCTGGTACTCGCGGTCGATGTCATCGAGGAGGTCGAAGCGAAGGAGCTGCTCGCCCACCGTCAGCTTGTCGCCGTCCTGCAAATAGGCTTCCGAGACGGGCGAGCCGTTGAGGAGCGTGCCGTTGGTCGAGTTGAGGTCTGTGATGCGGTAGCGCGCCTCGCCCGTGGCGGCGTCACGCTCGACCGTGATGCGCGCGTGCATGCGCGAGGCACGCGCGTCGTTGACGCGCACGTCGGCTTCGAGCGCGCGGCCGAGCGTCACCTCGTCGCGCTCCAAAGGGATGGGCGCGGCCAGCAGCTCGCCGCGGAGGAAGACTAACGCGGGGTGGCGCTCGCGCGCCGCGCCGCGCACAGACATGGGTATGGTCGTGTCGAAAGGTTCGCCTTTCATCTCAGAACGGCGGAAGCGTCGGGCGAGGTTTTTCGACGGGGCAAGCGCGCTTCCGTTCGCCGGGTCGCATCTTAGCGCGCGCGGGCGCGTGGCGGGAAAAAATTTTCGCGCGTCGTCGTGCGTCGCAGACCCGCCGCGGCCGCGCGCTTTCCTTGTCCCGCGCGCGCGGGGCTCATATAATCGGCGGTAAGGAGTACCCCGAAGTTGAAAGAAGAAGCGACACTGGATTGCCCTTGGTCGAATCAGGCGTTGACGGTCGAGCGCGTGTCCGTGGCGCGGCTGCCGACGGAGGTCGGCGAGTTCCGCATCGCCGGGTATCGTTCGAAGACGAGCGACGAGGAGTTCGTCGCGCTCTACAAGGGCGAGATGAAGGCGGACGTGCCGACGCTCGCGCGGATTCATTCGCAGTGCCTCACGGGCGACGTGTTCGGCTCGACGAAATGCGACTGCGGCCCGCAGTTGCACGCGGCGATGCGCCTGATAGAGGAGGAGGGGCGGGGCGCCATCGTCTACCAGCTCCAGGAGGGGCGCGGCATCGGCATCATCAATAAGATTCGCGCCTACGCGTTGCAGGACGAGGGCGCCGACACCGTGGAGGCGAACGAGCAGCTCGGGCTCGCCGTCGATCTGCGCGAGTACAGGCAGTGCGCCGAGGTGCTCTTCGACCTCGGCCTGTGCCAAGTACGCCTGATGTCGAACAACCCTCTGAAGCTGCGCGCGATGGAGGAAGCCGGCCTGCGAGTCGTCGAGCGCGTCGCCCTCGAAGTCGAGCCCGCCGACGCCGCCATGCACTACCTCCGCACCCAAGAAGGCCAAGATGGGCCACCTGCTCAACCACATCGAGTAGGCGTCAGACGACTTAGCCAGAGAGAAGCAGAGGCACGGAGATTTTGAA
>CAXTSK010000210.1:624-4985 GCA_964246655.1 uncultured Pyrinomonadaceae bacterium | reverse complement strand
CCACACACAACCATCCCCCCGTCTATTTTCAATCAAAATCTCCGTGCCTCTGCTTCTCTCTGGCTAATCTCCTATACACTCAAACCGACCCGGGCTCGACACCGCTGCAACGTCCTCATCATCTTCAGGCCGCGGGCCTTCCCCCGAAAATCTAGACGGGGATTCATATTTTTGGATATGATGACGCGCGTCCAGACACAGGCGACAAAGAAATCCTCAGGAAAGCTCAGACGTGAAGGCGGCGCGCCGAGCCCCGGGCGCGCGGAACGTCAGTTGCTCAATACATTCAGTCGAACCAAGCAGTCCTACATCTTTCATTCTGTTCTTCGTTCTGATCCGGCCACAGTTCTACAACCTGTTTCAGACGCGGCCGAGCGCTTCAGACGCTCGTCAGGCCGCACGGCGCATTACACAGCCCAGGAGGCGAAAGATGAGAAGACCCGCATTTCATCGCAGCCGCGCTTTAGCTCTCGTCTGCGGCCTGCTCATGTTACTGTTCGCGGCCCCCGCCGCTTCGGCGCAGTCCGGCCGCTCCACCGTGCGCGGCACGGTGAGAGACCAACAGGGCAACGTCGTCACGGGCGCGTCCGTGACGCTGACGGACGCCGAGAAGAACTTCACTCGCACGCAGACGACCAACGAGGAGGGCGGCTACACCTTCGCCGCCATCCCGCCCGGCACCTATCGCGTCGAGGTCGAGGCGTCCGGCTTCAAGAAGTCTTCGGTCGCCGACGTGCGGGCGCTCGTCGACACGCCCGTCGATGCTGATGTCGAACTCCAGCCCGGCCTCAACACCGAGAGCGTGACCGTCACGGCCAGCACCGAGGCGGCGCTCAACACCACCGACGCCACCATCGGCACGGCCTTCGAGTCGCGCCGCATCCAGGAGTTGCCGCTGAACGCGCGCAACGTCGTCGGGCTGCTCTCGCTCCAGCCGGGCGTCACCCGCGCCGGCTATGTCAACGGTGGCCGCGCCGACCAGGCCAACGTCACGCTCGACGGCGTGGACGTGAACGAGCAGCAGCGCGGCCTCGACGTGGTGACCGACGAGGCGTTCGCCTCCGTCCTGCGCTCGACGCCCGACTCGCTCCAGGAGTTCCGCGTCACCACCACCAACCCCAACGCCGAGCAGGGGCGCTCCTCCGGCGCGCAGGTCTCGCTCGTCACCAAGTCGGGGACGAACCAGCTCCACGGCTCGCTCTACGAGTATCACCGCAACACCGTCACGACGGCCAACGACTTCTTCAACAACAAGGCGGGCGTCGAGCGCCCGCAGTTGCTCCGCAACATCTTCGGCGGCTCCGTCGGCGGCCCCATCATCAAGGATCGCTTCTTCTTCTTCGGCACCTACGAGGGCTTCCGCGAGGCGACCGCCACCTCGGTGCTGCGCGAGGTGCCGCTCCCCACGCTCGGCCAGGGCATCGTGCGCTACAGGACCGCGAGCGGCGCGAGCGACCCCTCCTGCCCGGCGGGCACGCCGGCCGGCGTGCGCAGCCTGAACGTCGCGCAGATCAACGCCGCCTACACGGCCGCCAACGGCGTCACGCCCGGCATCAACCCGGCGGCGCTCGCTGTCATCGCCAGCGCCGCGAGCCGCTACACGGCTAACGACCCCGGCGCGGGCGATGGGCTCAACACCAGCGGCTTCCGCTTCAACGCCCGCACCCCGGCCAGGCTCAACACCTACATCACGCGCTTCGACCTCAACGTGACCGACCGGCAGAACCTTTTCGTCCGCGCCAATTACCAGAACGACAACGTGACCCACTCGGTCTACGGCGCGACGGACTGCGGCACGAGCGACAACATCCAGTGCTTCCCCGACACGGCCCCGCTGACGCTCTGGAACCACCCGAAGGGCATCGCCGTCGGTCACTCGTGGACGATCTCGAACACGCTCGTCAACCGCGTGGCCTACGGGTTCACGCGCGCCGCCTTCACCGACCAGGGCGACGCCACCGGTAACTTCCAATCGTTCCGCTTCATCTTCCGCCCGCTCGGCTTCAAGAGCTCGCTGGAGCGCACCACGCCCGTCCACAACTTCGTGGACGACCTGTCGTGGGTCAAGGGCAACCACACCCTCCAGCTCGGCGGCAACGTCCGCCTCATCGCCAACAACCGCACCTCGTTCGCGGCGGCCTTCGACAATGCCATCACCAACCCGTCCTACTATGACTGCTCGGGCGACGCCGTCATCTTCGACAACGAGACGTGCGGCGACCCCATCTTCTCGGACGTGGACTCCGGCTCGGAGTCCGAACTGCGCGACGCGCTGACGGCCATCATCGGGCGCTTCTCGCAGTACGGCGCGAGCCTCGTCTACGACCAGGGCGGGCAGCTCCAGCCGGTCGGCACCCCGACGACGCGCTCCTTCGCGACCCAGGAGTACGAGTTCTACGCACAGGACAGTTGGCGCTGGCGCTCCAACCTGACAATCAACTACGGCGTGCGGTGGTCCACCTCGACGCCCGTCTACGAGCGCAACGGCTTCCAGGTCAAGCCCGTCCAGAGCCTCGGCGACTACTTCCGGCAGCGCGTGGAGAGCGCCGAACGCGGCGTCCCCTTCAACGACCCGATCACCGTGGACCTGGCCGGCAAGGCGAATAACAAGCCCGGCTTCTACGATCAGGACTGGAACAACTTCGCGCCCTCGGTCTCGGTCGCCTGGTCGCCCGACTTCGGCGACAACGCCTTCGGGCGGCTCATCGGCCGCAAGGGCAAGAGCGTCATCCGCGGCGGCTACCGCATGAGCTACGACCGCATCGGCAGCCAGCTCGCCGTCAACTTCGACCTCAACAACTCGCTCGGCTTCGTCTCGGCGCGCGGTATCTCGGCCAACACCTTCAACGTCTCCGACCGGCTCGCTCCGCTCTTCACCGGCCCGAACCAGAACGTGCGCCCGCTGCTCACGGCCCGCGGCGTCGATCTGCCCGGCTCCATCAATTTCCCGCTGACGACCCCGTCCGACGAGGATCAGCGCATCGAGCAGTCGCTCGACGACACCATCACCACGCCCTGGAACCACAGCATCAACCTTTCCTACGGGCGCGAGCTGAAGGGCGGACTCTCGTTCGAGACCTCCTACGTCGGTCGCTTCGCGCGCAACCTGCTCGCGACGCGCGACATCATGCAGCTCAACAACATCCGCGACCCGGCGTCGGGGATGACCTGGTACGAGGCGGCCAACCGGCTCGTCGATCTGCGCTACGCGGGCGCGGCCATCACGTCGGTCCAGCCGATTCCGTTCTTCGAGAACCTCTTCCCCGGCCTCGCCGGCACCTTCAACGTGCTCGGCACGAACCGCGCGCTGACGGCCACGCAGGCGGCCTACCGCCGCATGGCGCTCGGCTCGGTGGGCGGCCGCAACACGACCGACTACACCTTCCTGCAACTGCTGTGGGACGACCAGCCCGTCGCGCGCCTCAACAACACCTTCTACCAGCCGCAGTACGCGGCGCTCTCGGTCTTCTCGACCGTCGCGCGCTCGAACTACAACGCGGCGCAGTTCACGCTCCACCAGCGCTTCCGCAACGACCTGATCTTCGACTTCAACTACACCTTCTCCCACTCGCTCGACAACGCGTCGGGCCTCCAGGCTTCGGGCGCCTACGGCTCGGCCTTCATCGTCAACGCGCTCCAGCCCGACCAGAACTACTCCGACTCGGACTTCGACGTGCGCCACACCATCAACGCGAACTGGCTCGTCGGCTTACCCGTCGGGCGGGGGAAGATGCTCTTCCACGACGCGAACAAGGTGGTCAACGGCATCTTCGGCGGGTGGACGCTGACCGGCATCTTCCGCTTCAACACGGGGCTGCCGATCCAGACGCCCTTCGAGGCCGACCGCTGGGCGACCAACTGGAACGTCCAGTCGAACGGCGTGCGCGTCGTCCCGCTCCAGTCGCAGCCCGGCGACGTTGACGGCGAGCCGAACGTCTTCGGCAACCCGACGAACGCCTTGCAGAGCTTCCGCGACGCGCGGCCCGGCGAGGTGGGCGACCGCAACGTCCTGCGCGCGCCCGGCTACGTCACGCTCGACGCGGGGCTCTACAAGTCGTTCGCCCTGCCGTGGGAGGGCCAGCGCATCACCTTCCGCTGGGAGGTCTTCAACGTCACCAACACGCAACGCTTCGACGGCGCCACCATCGCCGACCTGAGCCTTCCGCAAGACCCCTTCCTCTTCAAGCCGAACGCCGGCTCCGAGTTCGGGAAGTTCACCTCGACGCAGGCGCCGCTTAACGAGACGAAGGCGGGCCGCGTCATGCAGTTCGCCCTGCGCTACGAGTTCTAGAGGCTCGGGCGTAAGGCCCTTTGAAACATGAAGAGCGGGCCCGGGGACGCCCCCCGCCGCCGCGTGATGT
>CAXTSK010000210.1:0-614 GCA_964246655.1 uncultured Pyrinomonadaceae bacterium | reverse complement strand
GGCGCGCCCCCCGCCACAACCCCCCCCCCCCCCCGGCGGCCGCCGCCGCCCGCCGCCGCTCTTCATGTTTCAGCGCGCGCTTACTGAGGGACGAGCCCCGCGCTCAACGCTTGCCGGCGGCCTTCGACAGCCGCTCGGCGTCCTTGTTGAGCAGGCGGCTCAGCTCGATCACCTCTTCGAGGTCACGCCTCGCCCGCGCCGCGTCGTCGGCGTTGACCACGTCCGGGTTTTTGAAGACGGGGCTTTTGACGAAGCCCATCAGCGCGCGGTCGAGCCTGAGCAGCGCGGCCTTCAACTGCGCGGCGTCCTCGGGGCTCTTGTACTCGTCGCCTTTCCCCGCCTCCTTCGCTTCGGGGTCCGGCAGCGGCAGGTTCGACTTGAGCCGCGCGGCGCGCTTCCTGATCTCGGCCGTCGAGTCGGAGACGAGCCGGTAGTCGGGCGGGTCGGCGCGCATGACGGCGGCCATCATCCGGTTGTTGACGGCCTGGATGCGCTCGAAGTCCTCCGCGATCTGTCCGAGGGGCAGCGTCGGCGTCCGGTCGGCTGTCGGCTTAGCCGCCTCCTTCTCCATCTCGGTCATGATGAGCTGGCGCTCGCGGATGCTGGGGCCGTGC
>CAXTSK010000209.1:0-8319 GCA_964246655.1 uncultured Pyrinomonadaceae bacterium | reverse complement strand
TCATTACACGCTGCCGACGACTACATACATGAATAACACCTTGTACAAAAAAAAATTAAAAATGGCGGAGGCGGTTCACACGTCGCTCGCCTACTGGCAGGCGGGGCGCGGCGACGAGGCGTTCCGGCTCTTCAAGGGCGCCGTCCTCGACAGCATGTACATGGGACTGTGCCCCGGCAACGTCGGCATGACCACACACTTCGACATGGCCCGCGGCGAGGCGCAGCGCGACTTCGCAGACGCCGCCGGGGTCACGTCGCGCGCACTGGTCGAAGGACTCTTCGGCGTGCGGCCCGACGCGCTCGAAGGCCGTCTGCTCGTCCGCCCCGGTTTCCCATCTGAATGGAATCACGCCCGCCTGCGTCACACGGACTTCAGCATCGCTTTCAAGCGCGCGGGCCTGACCGAGACTTACACGGTCGAGCCGCGTTTCTCTAAACCGCTGGCGCTTCGCCTGCGCGTGGCCGCGCTGCGGGACGGCGTCGCCAAAATCTCCGTCAACGGTCGGGCGGCACAGTGGCGGCCGGTTGAAGACTCGGTCGGCGTGCCGCGCGTCGAGATTGAGAGCGCGCCCGCGCCTCTCTATGAAGTCGTCATCAACTGGAAAGGCGGCAGGCTCACGACGGCGGGCGTGCCGGCCGTGGTCGCGCAAGAAGGAGAATTCCGCGCGCAACTCGGCGCGGCCAGGCTCCTCAAAGTCGCCGACCCGCAGCGCGCGCTCGGGCGTCTGACGCGCGGGCCGAGCTCCTTCCGCGCGGCGGCCGTCGGGCTGACAGGTCATCGCACGGTCTTCGCGAAAGTGCGGCAGGGCGACATGACTTGGTGGTCGCCCGTCCCCTTCGAGATTCGGCCCGCGTACGAAGTCCTTCAGGACGAAAAACAGGACGGCACAACCTTGCGCTTCGTGCTGCGCAACAACACGTCGGAGGCCATCGACCGTGACCTCGTCGTGCGCGTCGGCGAATTCGACTACAGGCCGCGAATCAAGGCACCCGCTCACGGCGAGTCCGAGGGCATCTCGCTCTCCGCCATCGGACTCGTTCCCGGCTCGCACCGTGTCGTGTTGGAACTCAAGGGCGGCAAGGTCGCCGAGGGTTGGGTCGTCAACTGGAAGCTGAAGGCGGACGGCGCGGCGTCGAAGTGGGAGACTGTGAACCTTGCGCCCTTCTTCAATGACGGCGTGACACGCATCTTCAGTAACGAGTACCTGCGCCCGCGCTCGCCCTACGTCTCGCTGGCGCTGCCGAAGCAGGGCATCGGCAGTTGGGTGCACTGGGACGAGAAGTTCGAGGTTGATGACCGAGGACTGCGCGCGGCGGCCGAGCGCGGCGGGGGCCGTCTTGTCCTACCGTCGGGCGTCCCCTTCGCGACGCCCGGCGCGGGCGACGCGAAGAACGTCGCCTTCACCTCGCAGTGGGAGAACTACCCGCGCGAGGTGGCCGTCCCGCTCGGCGGGCGCGCGTCGCACCTCTACCTGCTCATGGCCGGTTCGACGAACTGGATGCAGAGCCGCTTCGACAACGGCGAGGTCGTCGTCAACTATACGGACGGCTCGACCGAGCGGCTGGCGTTGCACAACCCGACCAACTGGTGGCCCATCGACCAGGACTACTTCATCGACGACTACGCGTTCCGCCGACCCGAGCCGATTCCGCCGCGGGTCGATTTGCGGAGCGGGCTGGTGCGCGTGCTTGAGCCGTCCGAGTTCAAAGGCAAAGGTGGCAAGGTTCCCGGCGGCGCCGCCACGGTGCTCGACCTGCCGTTGCGCGCCGACAAGGAATTGAGATCGCTCACCGTCCGCACGCTGGCTAACGAGGTGGTCATCGGGCTGATGGCCGCGACACTGGCACGCGACTGAAGCGATTATTTACTGTGCCGGGAGCTACGCGGTAACGGACGAATCAGGGCTCACGCGAACTCCGCGAGTTCCGCCCAGCGTTCGAGGTCGCGGGCTAATTGCTCCGTCAACTTCTCACGCTCTTCATAAAGCCTGTGCACGACTTGAGCGTCGCTCGCGTTGGCGGACAGCTCTTTCTCTATCTCTACCTCGCGCAGCTCGGCGGCCTGTATGCGGGCTTCTGTCTCCTCCAACTCTTTCCGCTCTTTGAAGGAGAGCTTGCGTTTGGCGGGCGGCGGCGCGTCGCTTTGCCGTGCGGTCGGCCGCGCCGCGTCCGCGGACTTGAGAGGGACGGCCGCGCTCTCTTCCTCCCGGCGTGCTTCGAGAAACGCAGAATAGTTGCCGGGGTACTCACGCAGGCGGCCCCCGCCCTCGAAGCGGATGACGTGCTCGACCGTGCGGTCGAGGAAGTAACGGTCGTGGCTGACGACGATCAGGTTGCCGGGGAAGCCGTCGAGGTAGTCTTCGAGGGTGATGAGAGTTTGAATGTCGAGGTCGTTCGTCGGCTCGTCCAGCAGCAGGACGTTCGGCACGCCCATCAGCACGCGCAGCAGGTAGAGCCGCCTGCGCTCGCCGCCCGAGAGCTTCGCTATCGGCGCGTACTGCATCGCCCCGTTGAAGAGGAACCTTTCGAGCATCTGTCCCGCGGTGATGAACGAGCCGTCGGCGGTCTCGACGCGCTCGGCGACCGCGCGGACGTAATCTATCACCCGCTCCTGTTCGTCGAGCGCGCGGTTCTCCTGATCGTAGTAGCCGAAGCGGACGGTCTGGCCCACTTCGAGAGCGCCCGCGTCCGGCGCGACCCTGCCCGCGATAATCTCAAGCAGCGTCGTCTTGCCCGCGCCGTTCGGGCCGATGACGCCGATGCGTTCGCCCGGTTTCAGAATGCGGCTGAAGCCTTCGATCAGCACGCGGCCGTCGTACGACTTCGTGATGTCGCGCAACTCAAGAACCTTCTTGCCCAGCCGGGTCGAGCCGACCGACATGTCGAGCGCGGCCCGCGCCGCCTCTTTGGGCTGTGCGATCAGACTTTCGGCGCGCTCCACGCGGGACTTCGACTTGCGCGTGCGGGCCTTCGCGCCGCGCCGCAGCCACGCCAGCTCGCGGCGGATCAACATCTCACGCTTCTGCCCCTCGACGGCGCGCGCCGTCTCCTGCTCCTCTTTCTTTTCGAGGTAGTACGCGTAATTCCCTTCGAACGCCTGCACTGCGCCCCGCTCGACTTCGAGGATGCGCGTCGTCACGCGGTCGAGGAAGTAACGGTCGTGCGTGACGAGCAGGAGCGCGCCGCTGTAGCCGTTCAGATAGTCTTCGAGCCACGAGATGGTCTCGGCGTCGAGGTGGTTGGTCGGCTCGTCGAGGATGAGGAGCCCCGGGCGTTCGATCAGCGCGTGCGCGAGCGCGACACGCTTCCGTTGCCCGCCGGAGAGCGTGCCCATTCGAGCGTTCGTGTCGGTAATCCCTAAGCGGCCGAGCACCGTCCGGGCGTTCGTCTCCAACTCCCACGCCCCCGAAGCCTCCAACTGTCGCCCCAGTTCCGACACGCGGTCTAACGCGCGCTGCTCGTCCCCGCCTTGAGCCGCCAGCTCGCCGCAGGCGCGCTCGTAATCCAAAAGCAGTTTCATGCGGGCGTCGCTCGCGGCGAACACGGCTTCCAACACGGTCGCTTCCGGAGCGTATGGCGGGTTCTGCGGCAGGTATCCGACGGTGACGCCGTCGGCGAAAGTGATGCGCCCGGCGTCCGGCTGCTCGTCACCGGCGATGAGGCGGAGGAAGGTGGACTTGCCGGAACCGTTAACCCCGACCACGCCGACGCGGTCCTGGCTGTCGAGGCCGAGGCTGACGTTCTCTATGATCGGCCGCAGGCCGTAGTCTTTATTGACCGCTTCGACGGATAGAATGTGCATTAACTATGACGGCGCCCTCACTGCGCCCTTGTTCCTTGGGACGCGATTTTGTTGACGGCTTCCGCCGCGGCGAGCCTCACGACCGTCGCCTGATCCTTTTGCATCTCATTCAGCGCGGGCAGTGCCGTCCTCGCGTCACCGCCCAGCTTGCCTAAAGCCGTGGCGGCGGCCGCGCGCACCAAAGGCTCTTCGTCCTTCAACAACTCGACCAAAGCACCGACCGCCTCTCTGGCCTCGCCGCCGATATTGCCCAACCCCTTCGCGGCGCTGAGGCGTACGAACCTGTCCTTATCCTTTAACGCCTCGGTCAACGCAGGCGCCGCCGATTTCGCCTCCGGCCCCATCTCGGCCAGCGCCTCGGCGCCGTACCTGCGGACGTGTTCACTCGCATCCCTTAACGTCGCAGTCCACACCGGCACGGCTTGCCCCGGTTCTAACCCGATGCGCTTGAGCACCTGTGCCGCGTTCATTCGGACGACGAACTCCTGATCCTTCAACGACTCTATCAAGGCGGGCACCGCGTCCCCGGCCTCCGGCCCGATTCCGCCCAGGGCCTCCGCCGCGGCTTTGCGCGCGGGTGCACTCGCGTCCTTCAACAACAGAACCAACGCCGGGGCCGCCGCCTTCGCCTCGACGCCGAACCGGCCGAGTGCCTCGGCCGCGTCCCTGCGGACGCCTTCGTTCTGATCTTTCAGCAGCTCGGTCAACGCCGGGACGGAAGCCTTCGCCTTACCCCCGATCCTCCCTAGCGCGCGGGCCGCGCCGGCTCGCGCCCATGGGCTCTCGTCTTTCAGCAGCCCGGTCAGAGCCGGGACGGCCGACTCGGCTTCCGCGCCGACCTGGCCCAACGCAAAGGCGGCGTTGCTTCGCACCGAGCTGTTGCCGTCCCTCAAGGCATCGGTGAGGGCGGGCACGGCGGACTTCGCCTCCGGCCCCATCCGGCCGAGGGCCTCGGCCGCGGTCTTACGCAAGTCGTCGTCCGCGTCCTTGAGCGCCGCCGCCAGGGCGGGCACCGCGGCCACGGCCTTCGCCCCCCGCTCCTTTATCTCCTCGGCGGCGGCGAGGCGGTCACGCCTGTCCCCCTCTTGCAAGCGACGGACGAGGGTCTGCGTCTGCGCGTCACTCCCCGCTTGCGCGAACGCGGCGCCGTTGAGACAGAAGGCGGCAAGCAGACTCACGCCGAGCAGCCGTAACACGAGACGTGGAGCCACGGGTGACTGCATCCTTTCACGAACGCTGTTTGGTTGATACTCTGCCGTCATATTTATCCCGAGTGCTAGTCTATAACTATCTTCGACGAAGGCGCTAAAGGGCACCTCCTTGCGCCACCCCATTCCCAAGACACATGGCCTGTTAAAGGAACGGCTGTTATGATTAAGCCCTGAATCCCATGAGAGCAAGTCCCTTCGAGCATTTGAAGCGCCGAACGCCCGCATGAGCAATATTTTAATAGTTGACGATTCACCGACCATGCGGCGGATGGTCACGGCCTCGCTGCGTGGGCTTCCGGCCGCTAGTTTCGGCGAGGCGGCCAGCGGCCTCGAAGCGATAGAGCGCGTGGCGCTCGGGCCGGTGGACTTGATAATCCTCGACTTGAACATGCCGGACATGCACGGCCTTGAGGTCTTGGATTTCCTGCGGCGCCACGATGCTTACCGAGACATTCCTGTCATCGTGCTGACGACCCGCGGCGACGAGGCGAGCCGCACGGACGCGCTCGCCGCCGGGGCCTCTCTGTATCTGACCAAGCCGTTCGCGCCGCAGGCTTTGGCCGAGCAGGCGCGCGCCCTTTTGCGCTCTCATCCGGAAGAAGCCTAGTGTCAGATTCTAACCCCGACGGCGGCGAGTTCTTCGCGCAGTTCCTCGACGACTACTTCGCCGAGTGCGACGAGCACCTGACGCTCGTCCGCCGTCACCTGCTCGCCCTGGAAGAGCAGGCCGGGCGTCCGGGCGTAGACCAACCTCTGCTCGACGAGGTGTTCCGCAGCTTCCACACGCTCAAGGGAATCTCGGGCATGGTCGGCCTGAGCGAAGCGGAACAACTCGCGCACCACATGGAGAGCTACCTGCGCGCCCTCCGCCAGGCCGAGGCGCGGCTCGGGGACGAGGGCGTCGAGGCCCTTCTGACAGGCGTGTCGATGCTCGAACAGGTCATCGCCGCGCGCCGCAAAGAGGTGGCCGCCCCCGACATCAATCCCGCCGTCGCGCGTCTTCAAGCGGTCATCAACGACTCGTCCTCCGCACCGGCGCGAGCCACGCCCGCCGACACCGGCGAAGGCGCGGAGTCTGAAGCGGGCGCACCACGCCCTGGCCGCCACGACGAAGCCCGTACGTGGCGGTTCGAGTTTTTGCCGACGGCCGCGCTCTCCGAACGAGGCGTGAACGTCAACAGCGTGCGCGCCCGCCTGCAAGAGGTCGGGGAGATACTGCAAGCCACGCCGCACGTCAGGGGGCAGGGCGGAATTGTTTTCGAGTTCGTCGTCACGACCGGCGCGGACGAATCGGTGTTCGAGCGGTGGCGCGAGGACAACCTGACGTACACCCCGGTCGAAGAACCCGCGCGGGACGAGACTCAAACGTCGCCGCGGCCGGACTCGGCTCCCGACCTTGAAGAAGTTAGCGCCCCCGCGCCTTTCTCGACCTTGCCGGGCGGGGCGATGCTCGCGCCCTCGAACGTCGTGCGGGTCGATCTGGCTCGGCTGGACGACTTGATGCGGCTCATCGGCGAGCTGGTCACGAGCCGCGCGCGCATGGAGGACGGGCTGAAGCAGTTGAGGCAGAGCGTGTCGCCCGCCGAGTGGCGCGCGCTGCAAGAGACGAACATGGCGATGGCGCGGCAACTGCGCGACCTGCGCGAAGGCGTCATGCGCGTGCGGATGGTGCAGGTCGGCGAAATCTTCGAGCGCATGAAGTTCGTCGTCCGCGACCTGACGCGCGAGAGCGGCAAGGAGATCAGGCTCGAACTTCAGGGGCAGGAGACCGAGATCGACAAGTTCCTCGTCGAGCGCATGATGGATCCGCTGCTGCATCTCGTACGCAACGCCGTCAGTCACGGGTTGGAGACCGTGGCCGAGCGCGTCGCCGCGGGGAAGTCGCCCGAGGGCAGGCTCACGCTACGCGCCGCGACGGCCGGCGACAACGTGCTGATCGAGATCGCGGACGACGGGCGCGGCGTAGACGCCGAAAGGGTTCTGACGCGCGCGCGCGAACGCGGCCTCGTCGCGGGGGACGTGCGCCTCGACGACGAGTTGTTATTACAACTGATCTGCACGCCCGGATTCTCGACGCGCGACGAGGCCGACCGCGCCAGCGGGCGTGGCGTCGGGATGGACGTGGTCGGCGGCGCCGTCGCGGAACTCGGCGGCACGCTCACGCTCGCGACGGAGAAGGGGCGCGGGACGCGTTTCACGGTCGAGCTGCCCCTGACGCTCGCGGTCGCCGAGGCGCTCATCGCCAGCGTCGGCGGACAGCGGTTCGCCTTCCCGCAGTCGGCGGTGCGCGAGATTATCGAAGTCGAGCCCTCGGCCGTCAGAGTCCTGGAGAATAACGAGATCGTCTCTTACCGCGGCGGCGTGCTGCCGCTGCTGCGACTGGCGCGCCTCTTCGACCTCGGCGAGCAACCCGAAAAGCCCTTCCACGTCTTCGTCATCGGCAGCGGCGCGCACGCCGTGGGTCTGGCCGTCGAGCGTGTCATCGGGCAGAGGGAGATCGTGGTGCGAGGGTTGAACGACCCGCTGGTGAAGGTCGCGGGCGTCGCCGGTGCGACAGACCTCGGCGACGGGCGCGTCGTGCTCATCCTCGACGTGGCGGCCCTCAGACACGCGGCCTCCGGCAGCCGGCAGCCCGGCAGAAACGTGCGCGCGTGAGGACGGTTCGAACTAAACATGACGAATACGCAGAACGACGCCGAGCCCTTCATCCTCTTCGAGCTGGCCGGGACGACCTACGGCGTCCGCAGCCGCTTCGTGCAACAGATAGAGATGATCGAGCACGTCACGCCCGTGCCGAACGCGCCCGCGGCGGTCGAGGGCGTCGTGCTCGCGCGCGGCCAGGTCATCCCGGCGCTCAACCTGCGCGCGCGCTTCGGCTTTGAAAGAATCGCGTTCGACCTGCGTTCACGCCTCGTCGTCGTCAGCACCGGCGGGCGCACCCTCGGCCTCGTCGTGGACTCAGCGCGGGAGTTCCTGCGCATCCCGGAGACGGCCATCGAGCCGCCGCCGGAAGCCATCACGGGCCTGAGCGGGAAGTACCTGGAAGGCGTCGCGACCATCAAGGGGCGGATAATTTTAGTCCTCCGCCTCGACGAAGTGATCGACCTCGGCGAGCAACAATTAACGGCCGGCGCGCCGTCAGCGTCGGCGTGACGTTAAAGGGACTTTGTTGAAGGTAAAGAAATCATCACGACACTTCTGGCGGGTAGCCTGAAGGTGTCGGTCAACGGGAGACGGACATGGCAACACAGTTGAGTGACGCGGGCGTCGGCGGCGCGAACGCGGGGCGGGTGCGGGAACAGGC
>CAXTSK010000208.1:4235-8321 GCA_964246655.1 uncultured Pyrinomonadaceae bacterium | reverse complement strand
GAGCTGACTCGACCCGTCAAACTCAGGCTCGACGTGCGATAGGCCGCAGGCTGTGCAGACGTTGAACATAAAGACAAGTGATGAGTGATGAATGATGAATTAAAGACATCGGGTTTTCAATTCATCACTCATCACTCATCATTCTCCCCTCCCAGTCCGGCGGCGCGTTGGAGGTCGGCGACGACGAAGCGGATCATGCGGTAGGTGATGTGGCGCGGGAGCACTTCGCGTAAAGGTTTCAGGCGCTCGGTGCCGAGACGCGCGGCGGCCTGCTCGATGTGCGCGCGGTCTTCCAGGGAGACGAACTGCGACACGTCGAAGGGGCGGCCGCGGAGGATGCAGTCGGCGAGGTGGCCTTCGACCGTGATTTCGGTCAGGCCGCGCTGGGCGCAAATCTCTTCGACCGTGAGGCCCTGTTCATACAAAGCGTAGGTCTCCTCAACGGTAGTCGTCTTCGGCGCGGCGGAGGCGGAAGCACGCTGGGGCGTGCGCGAGGGCGTCACAGTGTAGGCCGGGCCGGTGTGGAGCGGCGGCAGGCGTAGTTGCACAATCTCGCGCTCGCGCATGACCTCGCCGCCCGTGGGCGTGAGCGAGACGGTCGGGTAGGCGCCGCCGTTGACGTGCAGGCAGCCGGCGGCGACGAGCGCATCCACGTAGAGCAGTATCTCGTCCTGCGTCATCCCCGAAAGGATGCCGTAGGTCGAGAGCTGGTCGAGCCCCGCCTGTGAGAGCTTGGCCGAGCGCGAGCCGCGCAGGGCGGAGGCCAGCATCCCCTTGCCGAAGCGCCCGCCCATGCGCGCCGCGCAGGCGAGAATCTTGCGCACCGTCAAACGCTCGTCTTCGGACAGCTCGCGCGGCTCGGTGACGGCGATGGAGCCCGCGCCGTCGCCATCGTCTTCAAAGGCGGGGGCCTCCGCGGCCTCGCGCCTTTTGCGCGTGCGCGACTGCGTGGCCAACTCCTCTTCGAGTTCGAGCCCGGCGGGCACGTGCTTCATGATGAAGCGGTCGAGGGCGCGCGGCGCGTCGAGCGGCGGCGCGTTGTGGTCGCGCGCGGCGCCGCGCAGCAGGCAGTTGCCGCACTTGCCGCAGGTGCCGTCGTGCGAGCGGTCACCGAAGTAGTCGAGGATGAAGGAGCGGTAGCAGTTCTCCGTGTAGCAGAACGAGATCATCTCGCGCAGCTTCCGCTGTTCGAGCGCGGCGCGGCGCGCGAGCTCTTCGGGGCGGATGCGCAGTCGCGTCGCGGGCTGCTCGTCGAGCATCACGACGCCGCGCGTGCGCCGCGCCGGCTGATAGCGAACTATTCCCGCTTCGGCTAGCGACGCGAGCGTCCGGCGGGCCTGCCCTATGTCCATCCCGAGCGTGTCGGCGAAGTCGGCCACGTCGATTTCGGCGTCATCCCTTTCGTTCAGGCCGTAGCCGCCGAGCAGGGAGAAGAGCACCTGCTTGAGCTGCGCGCTGCGTCGCGCGCTCACGGTTTCGCGAGCGAGGTGCGGCGGCATGAGCAGTCTGAGGGCGGCGCGGTTCTCCGCGCCCGTGCCGCGCTCGACGTGTCCGGCCTTCTCAAGCGTGATGAGCGCCGACTGCACGGCCATCTCGTTGCGCAGTCCCGCGCGCGCGGCAAGCTCGCGCGTCGAGAGCTCGATGCGACGCTGATTCGTGGAGACCAAAGCCTCGTACACTTTCGCGATCAGCTCGGGCGGCGGGTAGGAGCCCTCGATGAAGTAGTCCTGCGTGCGCTTATCCGCGTAGTTGAAGAGGAGCAGGCAGACCGACTGTTGTCCGTCGCGCCCGGCGCGTCCGATCTCTTGATAATAAGCCTCGATGGAGCCGGGCAGGTGGAAGTGTACGACGAAGCGGATGTCGGGCTTGTCGATCCCCATGCCGAAGGCGTTCGTGGCGACGATGACCTGCGCGCGCCCCGTCATGAAATCTTCCTGCGCGCGCACGCGCTCCTCGTCGGTCATGCCGGCGTGGTAGCCGACGACCGAGAGTTTATAGTCTAAGAGCTTGCGCGTGATCTGCTCGACCGACTTGCGCGTCGAGGTGTAGACGATGCCGGACTGCCCCTTGTACTCCTCCGCGAGCTGGCGGATGCGCGCGTACTTCTCGCGCTCCTTCTCGGTGTGGACGACGCCGAGCGAGAGGTTGGGGCGGTCGAAGCCGCTGACGAATGCGCGCGGGTCGTCGAGCTTGAGTTGCTCGATGATGTCCGCGCGGACGTAAGGGGTGGCCGTGGCCGTGAGCGCGATTGTCTGCGGATGGCCGATGCGTTCACGGAAGGACTGTAGACGAAGGTAGTCGGGACGAAAGTCGTGACCCCATGCCGAGATGCAGTGCGCCTCGTCCACGGCGAAGAGCCCGATGTTGACGCTCTTCAAGGTCTCGACGAAGTGGTTGCTGCGGAAGCGCTCGGGCGCGACGTAGAGGAGCTTGAAACGGCCCTGCCGCACGCCCGCGATGCGCTCCTTCTGCTCCTCGAAGTCGAGCGAGCTGTTGATGAAAGTAGCGGGCAGTCCGCGCGCTTGGAGCGCGTCCACCTGATCCTTCATCAGCGCGATGAGCGGCGAGACGACGACCGTCACGCCGTCTCTCATCAACGCCGGGAGCTGGAAGCAGAGCGACTTGCCGCCGCCCGTCGGCATGACGACGACCGTGTCGTGGCCCGCGAGGACGGACTCGACGACCTCGCCCTGCCCCTCGCGAAAAGCCTCGAAGCCGAAGAATTTCCGGAGCGCCGCCAGCGCCTCTTCCATGTGTACAGCGTGAGTCATCGGCCTGCGAAAGAAAGCGAAATTGTACCGCAAACGGAGGGCGAACGCTAAAAGGGTGCTGGGTATTAGGTGCTGGATTTTGGTTTAGCCAACACCTAACACCCAGCACCCAGCCCCTTCTTCTGCCTTTGCCTTTTTACTTTTGCCTTGTAAGCTTTGGCGCGATGGCTCAGAAGGAGTGGCAGGCGCGGACGAAGCGCGAGCTGATGATCGAGGTGTGGGAGCACCTGGATTGCGAGTCGGTGGGCGCGAAGGAGCTTGAGGCCGTGCGCGAGGCCGTCCGCGAGCGTTTCGGCGAGCGCGCGGCCCAGAGCCCCACGCGCCTGGCGCGCGTGCTCGCCGACGAGGGCGCGGAGCTGCGCCACGCCGAGGTCCTGGATATGGACGCGCGCTGGCGCACGCAAGACCCATACGAGGCTGCGTTCCGCAACGTCCTCAAGTTCTCGACCTTCGAGCAGGCCGCGCAAAGCATCCGCCGTCTCGACAACCTGCGGAAGCAGTTCCGCCGCAAAGGCGACAAGGAGGGCCTGCGGCGCGTGCAGGAGACCGTGCTCAAGGGCAAGCAGCGCGCGCAGATGATCGCGCGCAACCCGTCGGTCAACCAGCGCAAGCGCGAAGAGAAGACCGAGATGGCCGAGTGGTTCACGCACTGGCTCAACCAGCCCGAAATCTTCGAGGACTGGCTCGCGCTCCGCCTCGCGTCGAAGGACTTCCGCGCCAGATTTCCGAAAGAGGAATAGTGCGAAAGTTAGAAACGCTCGCGCCCCGTGTTCTTCATCATCTGTCCCTCACTCGTCCCTTCTCTTTGACCCGAACGTGTCGGTCAATCTAAGCGCGACGCCATCAGTCTGACCGTCGGCCTCAATTCTTCAGCCGGTCGAAACCATCCGTTCTCCCCGACTTCTCCGTCATTTTTCACTTTGCCCGCCGGTGGAACGTGGACTGCATAAAGGCCGTCGGGAGCGAGGTGTGTCTTCCGGCATCGACGCGCGCAACGACGACGCGGTCGCCACCTACAGCTCGCGCGGCCCGACGTGTTCCTTCCGGACGGACGCCGACGGCTTCAAGGTGGAGCGCTCCACGGACGGCGTGACCTACACGCAGCTCGTGACGCTCGCGGTCAACTCCAAGTCCTACGCCAGTACGTCCCTGAACGGCGGGAAGAAGTACTATCGCGTCAGGTCTTACAACGCCAACGGCAACTCGGCCCACACGGCGGTCGTCAACGCGACGACGCCCACGAAGTAGAAGACTCTCCCCGCGCGGCCCGGCCGCCCCGGACCGCCGCGCGGGGCGTAGGGACGCGCGGAAAAGG
>CAXTSK010000208.1:0-4225 GCA_964246655.1 uncultured Pyrinomonadaceae bacterium | reverse complement strand
CGGCCGCCCCCCGCGGGCCTTCGGAACGAGCGTAAAAGGGAAGGGAACTCGTCCACTAAAGTTAGAACCGACCTCTCTCTGACAGCCCCGGCTTGAAATCACTCATCCGGCCGACCCCTCGTGGGCGGGTGAGTGGTTTCTCGTCATCCTGACAGCCCCGCGTCAGTCTGACTGACCGAACTCCTTGACCTCACGTCCAGGCACACTGAAAAACCGCATTTTTGGCGGCCTTTTTGCGCTCGGGAACTTCCCCGTCACTGGAATACCGCTTGCACTTACGGTCGGCGCCCGCGGGCCATTTGCCCGCCCCCCTCCGAGGCCCCGGGCGCGTTCGAATATTCCCCGTCCGTTCCGAAGACGTTACCGATGTTCAGTTCCGCGACCAGACAGCGCATCTCGCAGCCGTACATGTGGGCGGTCATCTCGCTCGGTGCGGTCGCGAGCGCGTTCACCGTCACGCAGCTTCGGCCCGCCACCCTCGGCCTTCGCTTCATACTCATCAGCCTGGTGACGCTGGCCTTCGGCTCGCGCGTCTCCGTCAGCATCCCGCGCGTGCGCGGGAAGATTTCGATCTCCGACACCTTCATCTTCTTCGCGCTGCTGCTCTTCGGCGGCGAGGCGGCCATCCTGCTCGCGGCGGCCGACGGCTTCTGCTCCTCCCTGCGCATCACGAAGAAGAAGATGGTGATGGGCTTTAACGCGGGCGTCTACGTCTGCTCGACCTCCCTGACGGTAGTCATCCTGCGTATCAGCTTCGGCGACATCCAGCAGTTGCCGCTCGGCGACCAATCGACTTACATCTCGGCCGTCTGCGTCATGGCGCTCGTGCAGTACGTCTTCAACTCCGGCATGGTCGCCGCGGGGGTGGCGCTGCGCTCGGGGCTGCCCGTCTGGCAGATGTGGCGGCAGAACTTCCTCTGGACTTCGATCACCTACTTCGCGGGCGCCTCGGCCGCCGGCATCATCGTCAAACTCGTCGAGAGCTTCGGCCTCTACGCCTTCCTCGCCACCGCGCCCATCATCATCGTCGTCTACTTCACCTACTGCACTTATCTGAAGAACGTCGAGGCTTCGACGAAGCAGGCCGAACTGGCCCGCCAGCACGCGCTTGAAGTCCAGCAGCACATGCAGGCTTTGCGCGAGTCCGAGGAGCGCTTCCGCTCGGCTTTCGACAACGCGACCATCGGCATGGCCGTCGTCGCGCTCGACGGCCGCTGGCTCCAGGTCAACCGGAGCCTGTGCGACATCGTCGGCTACGAGGAGCGCGAGCTGCTCGAATCGGAAGTCCGGCGGGTGACGCACCGCGAAGACCTCGTGGCGCTCGAAGAGCAGATGCAGCACTTCACGGCCAGCACCATCTCGTCGCACCAGGCCGAGCTGCGCTACTGCCACAAGTCGGGCAAGGAAGTCTGGGCGCACCTCGGCATGTCGCTCGTGCGCGACGGCGAAGCCCAGCCGCTCCACTTGATCTTCCAGATTCAGGACATCACCGACCGCAAGCGCGCCGAAGAACAACTGCTCCACGACGCCTTCCACGACGCGCTGACGGGGCTGCCGAACCGCGCGCTCTTCATGGATCACGTGAAGATGGCGATCCAGCGCTCGCGCCGCTCGGGCGACCGCCTCTTCGCCGCGCTCTTC
The DNA here is from genome assembly GCA_964246655.1 of uncultured Pyrinomonadaceae bacterium. GTDB lineage: Bacteria > Acidobacteriota > Blastocatellia > Pyrinomonadales > Pyrinomonadaceae > QHXN01. The sequence continues at coordinate 2,584 of CAXTSK010000208.1, read as the reverse complement.
CTCGACCTCGACCGCTTCAAGATCATCAACGACTCGCTCGGGCACATGGTCGGCGACCAGCTCCTCGTCGGCATCGCGCACCGTTTGGAAGCGTGCCTGCGCCCCGGCGACACGGTCGCCCGCCTCGGCGGCGACGAGTTCACCATCCTGCTCGAAGACCTCGCCTGCACGGACGACGCCATCGAGGTCGCGCTCCGCGTGCAGGAGGCCGTCACGCAGCCCTTCAACATCGGCGGGCATGAGGTCTTCACCACCGCCTCCATCGGCATCGCCCTCTCGGAGACCGGCTACGAGCGCGCGGAAGACCTCCTGCGCGACGCCGACACCGCGATGTACCGCGCCAAGATGGCGGGCAAGAAGCGCCACGTCGTCTTCGACAAGGCGATGCACGACCGCGCGATGGAGCTGCTGCAACTCGAAACCGACCTGCGCCGCGCCCTCACGCGCAAGGAATTCTTCCTCAACTACCAGCCGATAGTGAACCTGGAGACCGGCCTCGTCGCGAGTTTCGAGGCGCTGGTGCGCTGGCGCCACCCCGAGCGCGGGCTCGTCTTCCCCGGCGACTTCATCCCCGTGGCGGAGGAGACGGGCCTCATCGTCCCGCTCGGGCTGTGGGTCTTGAACGAGGCGTGCCGCCAGATGCGTGAGTGGCAGCGGCTCGGCCTTGCCGACGAGTCTGTGACGATGAGCGTCAACCTTTCGAGCCGCCAGTTCTCGCAGGTCGACCTCATCGACCATATCGCGTCGGCGCTGCGCGACTCGGGGCTCAAGGCCGGGAACCTCAAGCTCGAAATCACGGAGAGCATGGTCATGGAGAACATCGACACGGCCATCGACATGCTGATGCAGCTCCGCAACCTGGGCGTCGGCCTCTCCATCGACGACTTCGGGACGGGCTACTCTTCCCTGAGCTACCTCCACCGCTTCCCGATTGACACCCTGAAGATCGACCGCTCGTTCGTCACGCAGATGACGGACAACTCGGAGAACGCCGAGATCGTCAGGACTATCGTCACGCTCGCGCGCAGCCTCGACATGGCGGTCGTGGCCGAGGGCGTCGAGACGGCCGACCAGCTGCGGCAGCTCGGCGAACTCGGGTGCGACTACGGCCAGGGCTATCTCTTCTCGCGCCCCGTCGGCGCGGGGCAGGCGGCCGAGCTGCTCACCGACGAGCAGTTCTCAACACTCATGTCATACCGCGTGGAGGCGCAGAGCCTCGTCGCGGCCTAGAGGTGAAAGAAAGTGGTAGCAGCAACCCTTCACACAGACGCCGTCGAAGTCGGCGCGTTCGCTATCGACGAGCTAGAGACCGCGCGGCTGCGCATGCGCCTGTTCACTCCGGCCGACTTCGACCGGATGTGCGAGATCACGCGCCACCCCGAGGTGATGCGCTACATCGGCTACGGCCACCCGCTCTCGCGCGAGGAGACGCAGGTCAACCTCGAAAAGATCATGAACGGCTTCCGCCGCCGCGGCTACGGCCGCTGGGCCTTGGAGCGGCGCGACACCGGCGAGCTCATCGGCTACTGCGGGCTCTCGTCGGGGAACCCCGAGGTAGGCATCGAGCTGGCCTACATGCTGGCGCGCGAGGAGTGGGGCAAGGGGCTCGCGCTCGAAGCGGGGCGCGCGTCGCTGCGCTATGGCTTCGAGACGGTCGGCGTGGACTCCATCGCGGGGCTCACGCTCCACGGCAACCAGCGCTCGTGCACGGTGCTTGAGCGGCTCGGGATGAGGTTCGTCTGTAACGCGTACTACTTCGGATTCTCCTGCCTCCACTACGCCATCGCCCGCGCCGACTGGCGCAACGACGAATCCCACTACCGCGTCATTCCGGGCGGTAGGCAGTAGGCAGACGGCAGTAGGCAGTTAAAGATAGAAAAGGATCGGGGCGGCGAGTTGTTAATCTCGTCGCCCCGATCCTTTACGCCTGTTCCTTGAAAAACCGCTTGCCTTAACTGCCTGCTGCCTGCTGCCTGCTGCCTGCTGCTTTTTTCCTTGCCACGCGGGCGGCGTGTGGGGCATGATGAGCGCGTTACTCCTTCTCTCGCGCATCAACGGTGATGCGCCCCGCGCCTCGATCTTGGCGGCGGCGTTTGGATGGGTTCGAGAGTGGGCCGATTTTAACCACGCAGGAGCCGCTCTACGAGAGCACCCGGACGCGAAACCTTCGCCGCGACCGTTACGACGAAGCCACTTCACGTTGGAAGCTTCTCCCGACAGGCGCCCGTTCGGGTGCCAGAGGAACACACGCACATGGCAGTTAAACTTTACGTCGGCAACCTCTCGTTCCAGACTTCGAGCGAAGACCTGCGCGACCTGTTCTCGCAGGCCGGCAACGTCGAGACCGCGAACGTCGTCGAGGATCGCGACACGGGCCGCTCGCGCGGCTTCGGCTTCGTCGAGATGTCTTCGAAGGAAGAGGCAGAGGCCGCCATCGCGCAGTTCAACGGTAAGGAGTTCGGCGGCCGCAACCTGACCGTCAACGAGGCCCGGCCCCGTGAAGACCGCGGCGGCGGTCGTGGCGGCTTCGGCGGCGGCGGCGGCGGCGGTCGCGGCGGCTACGGCGGTGGCGGCGGGGGCCGCG
>CAXTSK010000207.1:0-8333 GCA_964246655.1 uncultured Pyrinomonadaceae bacterium | reverse complement strand
ATCTGGCGCGGGTCGGGGTCGATGAAGAGGCTGACGAAGAGGCCGCCTTCGCGCAGACGGTCGACGGCCCCGCGGACGGTGTCGAAGTTGGCGACGGCGTCGAGGCCGCCCTCGGTCGTGATCTCGCCGGGCGTCTCCGCGACGAGCGAGACGGCGTCGGGTCGCGCGTCAACGGCGATGCCGATCATCTCTTCGGTCGCGGCCATCTCGACGTTGAGGTAGGTCGAGACGACGCGCCGCAGAGTGTAGATGTCTTCGTCCTGTATGTGTCGGCGGTCGCCGCGCAGGTGGACGGTGATGCCGTCGGCGCCCGCGTCCTCGCACATCAAGGCGGCCGCGGCCAGGCTCGGCTCCGGCGCACGCCGCGCCTGCCGCACGGTCGCCATGTGGTCGATGTTGACGTTGAGTCTCGCCGTCATCCTTCAGCCTCCGACTGCAAACTTCAAATCCTCTGCCCGGCGAGTTCGGGCGACACGTCGGTCTCCACGTCCGCGGTGTCGGCTAGGCGCCTGCGGTTCCTGACTCTCTCGGCGGCCGCGCGCGCGCGGGCGATGGCGTCGTCGTAGAGGCCGCGCGAGGCGTTGCGGCGGACTTCGTTCAGTTCGGCGAAGCCCTTGAGGCCGGTCTTGAAGCTGACGGAGCCGCCAGCCACGTCGTCCCAGCGGACGGGGTATTCGAGCATGCGCAGGCCCGCGCGGTGCGCGATGAAGAGCAACTCCACGTCAAAGCCGAAGCGGTCTATCAGCGCGCCCTCGACGACCGGCCGACACACGTCCATGCGGAAGGCTTTGAAGCCGCACTGCGTGTCCTTGAAGGGCAGGCCCGTCAGACGCCTCATCACGAAGTTGAAGACGCGGCCCGATTGCTCGCGCGTCCAGGGCTGGTGCGTGCCGATGAGTCGCCGGTCGAGCGCGCGCGAGCCGAAGACCACGTCGTACTGCCCCGAGCGGATGGGCTCGACGAGCTTGGGCGTCTCCGTAACCGGCATCGACAGGTCGGCGTCGAAGAAGGCGGCGACCGTGTTGCGCGCGGCGAGCAGGCCCGCGCGCACGGCGTTCCCCTTACCCTTGTTCGGCTGGACGCGGATGACGCGCCCCTCGACGCCGCGCGCCCGTCGCTCGGCGAAGACGCCTTCGGCGACGCCGACCGTGTCGTCCTTCGAGCCGTCGTCCACGACGATGACCTCGCCGCCGCCGGGCTGTTGTTCGAGATACATCACCAGCTCGCGCAGGGTCTTCCCGATGCGCGCCGACTCGTTGTAAGCAGGGATGACGATTGAGAGAGAAGATGAAGACATCGCTTAGGCAACTTCCGGGTCAAATACCGCCGAAAAAATATAGCAGAAAGTAGACAGGAGACAGTAGTCAGGAGACAGTAGGTTTCGCCCGGCAGGGGTTGTTGATGACAGTCGGTCGGTCCGAGCGACGAAGGTTTTTCTACTGGCTACTGTCTACTGACTACTGTCTCCTCCCCGTGATAAAATCCCACACGGGCGTATAAACACGCGGAGGACGAGGGGAGTTCGGGGGTTTCAATCCATGAACAGCAGGACGTTCGGACGCATCACGGCGACGGTCATCATCTTGGCGGCGACGCTGGTCGGCGGCATCTACGGGCGGCGCGCCTTCTCGCAGGTCGCGGGCGGCGGCGAGGGCGGCGCGCAGCGCATCGAGTCGGCCTATCAGGAGGCGCTCGCGGTCATCTCGGAGAACTACGTGGACAGCGTGGACTACGAGAAGGCCAACGAGGCCGCCGTCCAGGGCATGCTCTTCACGCTCGACCCGCATTCGAGCTTCTTCTCGGCGGCCGAGTACAGCCGACTCCTGCAAGACCAGGAGTCGCGCTTCACAGGGATCGGCGTCTCCATCCTCCGCCACCGCGACGGCGTCTACGTCCAGACGCCCATCGAGGGCACGCCCGCCGAGAAGGCCGGTCTGCGCTTCGGCGACCGCATCGCCGAGGTGGACGGCAAGGACGCGCACGACTGGACGACGCAGGCCGTCTCGAAGGCCGTCCGCGGCCCCGAGGGCGAGCCCGTCACCATCAAGATCGAGCGCGCGGGGAGTCAGGCGCCGCTCTACTTCACCATCAAGCGCGGCAGCGTCCCGCAGCCCTCCATCCGCAACGCCTTCATGATTCGTCCCGGCGTCGGCTACGTCGGCATGACGGGCGGCTTCACGCACACGACCTCGGACGAGCTGGCCGCGGCGCTCGAAGAGTTGAGCGGTCAGGGCATGCAGCAGCTCGTCCTCGACCTGCGCGGCAACCCGGGCGGCCTGCTCGACCAGGCCATCAAGGTCGCGAGCCACTTCGTCCCGCGTAACCGCGCCGTCGTCTCCGTCCGCAGCCGCGACGAGGAGAACAACCGCGAGTACAAGAACGTCTACTACGACCCCATCAACCAGCCGCTCGTCGTCCTCGTCAACGGCAACTCGGCCTCGGCCTCCGAGATCGTCGCGGGCGCGATACAGGATCACGGCCGCGGCCTCGTCGTCGGCGAGACAACCTTCGGGAAGGGGCTCGTCCAACGCATCTTCAACCTGCCCTACGGCGCGGGACTCACCCTGACGACGGCGAAGTACTACACGCCTTACGGACGTTTGATTCAGCGCTCGTACGCGGGCGGCTCCATCTACGACTACTACACGCACCAGAACCCGAACGCCGCGCCGTCGCCGCAGCCCGCAGGCCCGACGACGCCCGTGAACCCGAACGCGCCCGCGCCGCCCAACGCGGGGGCGGTCGCGCCGACGCCGCAGCCGACTCCGGCGCCGACGCCTTCGGGGCCTGCTATCAAGACGGCGGGCGGGCGCGTCTTCTACGGCGGCGGCGGCATCACGCCCGACCGCGAGGTCAAGCCGCTCGAAGTGGGCAGCCCCGTCCGCGCGCGCATCTACGAGGAGGCTTTCCAGTTCGCGCGCCAACTCGTCGGCGGGCAGATTCCCGGGCTTGAGAGCTACCGCGTGACGGCCGAGCCGCAGTTCGGCAAGGGCGCGCGCCCCACAGACTTTCCCGTCAACGATAAGGTCTTGCAGGCGTTCCGCGACTTCGCCAAGCGCGACCCGGAGGCGGGCCTCAGCCCCGCGCAGATCGACCGCGAGGTCGAGTACGTCAAACTGAGGATTCGCGAGAACCTCGTCAACGCCTCCTACGGCGGCGACGCCGCCACGCGCTACCTCCTCGACGGCGACCCACAGGTGCTCCGCGCCCTCGAACTCTTCGCGGAGGCCAAATCCCTCGCCGAAAACATCGGCCGCCGACCGGACTCGGAATGAGACGACAACACATTCTAAGCACACTCAAGCAGGGGGCGACGTTGGTCGCCCTCTCGCTCTTTCTGCTGTTAACTAACGTTGCGTTGACTCGCGCACAAGAGACGCCGTCGAACCTGGCGTTCGAGGGCGGCGAGTCGTTCGGCGTGCCGTTCGAGCTGGTGGACAACCGCATCTTCGTGGGCGTGTGGTTGGAGGGGAAGGGGCCGTTCAGGTTCATCCTCGACACGGGCGGGTACGGCGGCATGTCGGTCGAAACGGCAAGGCGCATCGGGGCGAAGCTTGGGAACGAGGTGCAGGGACGCGGGGCGGGCGAGAGCGTGGTGAAGGCTTGGGAGACGGTCGTTAAAGAGACGCGCATCGGTGACAGGAGTAAGGGCGGGCTCGTCTTAAAAGATCAAGACTTCCGCGTCTTCGACTTCTCAGACATGCGGCACGTCTTCGGCTCGGAGACGTTCGACGGCATCATCGGCCTGCCGGTCTTCTCGCAGGCGGTCGTGCGTGTCGATTACGGCAAGCAGTTGCTCACCTTCACGAAGCCTTCGAGCTTTTCATACAGAGGCAAGGCCGCGCCCGTCGAGTTCGAGCTTGAAAGATTCCTGCCCATCGTCCGCGGCGAGGTGGACGGCACGCCCGCGCGGCTCGGGCTCGACACGGGCGACCGCTCGGCCTTCACGCTCAAGAGTCCGTTCGTCGAGAAGAACAAATTACGCGAGCGCTACGCGCCGAAGTTTGAGGCCATGACCGGCTGGGGCATCGGCGGGCCGATCCGGTCGCAGGTCGTGCGTCTGCCGTCGTTGAAGTTCGCGGGCTTCGAGTTCAAAGAGACGTTGACCAGGCTGTCGCTTCAGAAGTCGGGCGCGTTCACGGCGAACGACACGGCGGGCAACGTCGGCGGCGCGGTGCTCAAACGTTTCGCCGTGACGTTCGACTACCCGCGACGCCGCCTTTACTTCGAGAGGGCGGGCGGGAGCGACCGACCCGACGCTTACGACCGCGCGGGGCTTTGGCTGAGCGGGAGCGCGGACGGCCGCGCCTTCGAGGTCTACGACGTGGTCGCGCGCGGGCCGGCGGACGAGGCCGGGCTCAAGGTCGGCGACCGCGTCCTCGCCGTCGAGGGAAAGAGCGTCGCGGGTCTGAAATTAATCGCGACGCGCGAGTCTCTGAAGGACGCGCGCCGCAAGAGCGTGCGCCTCACGGTGCAGTCGGGCGCGACGACGCGCGAGGTCATCGTGAGACTGAGGGATCTGGTTTAGTCGAATCTACAGTCCGCCGTCACAGGAAATTAACCACAGAGACACAGAGGCACGGCTAATTGCTTTTAGCCGTGCCTCTGTGTCTCTGTGGTTAATTCGCCTTACTTCACTTGCCGCTGCTCGCGACCGTTCTTCTCCGACGCGCGGGCTTGGGCGTGCCGAGGAGCGGCTCGGCGTGGCCGTCGGCGAGGGCGCGGCCCTGCTGGATGCTCGCGACGGGCACGACGAACTTGGTGCGGCGCGTGACGGCGGCGAGCATCTTCTCAAGCTCGGCGTTGTCGAGCGACGAGGCGTCCACGCCGCTCGTGCTCAGCTCTTCGCGCAGGCGCGCGACGGTGTTGGTGCGGCGGTCGTACACGTCCGGGTAGATGTAGAGCACGCCGCCCTCGACGACCAGCGTGTCGTAGTTGATGTCGAACTGGAGCGGCTCGTCGAGCGCGACGCTGAGCATCTTCGTCCCCGCCTTCGCCGCCGCGATCTGCTTGCGCGTGACGGGAAGACTGCGCGCCGCGACTATCTTCTCCGCCAGATCATAAAGGTCTGAACGCAGCATGCGGACGCAGCCGTGCGAGACGAGGTTGCCGAGGTTGCTCGGACCCGTCGCCTGGTGGATGAGGTAGCCGTCGCCCAAAGGAATCTTGACCTTGCCGAGCGGGTTGCGCGGATCGCCGGCCTTGATGACCTCGCCGGGGCGGACGCCCTTGTGACTCTTGACCCAGTCGCTCGAAGGCGGAATCCACGGCGGGTTCCAGATGACTTCGCGCGCCTCGCGCTCGCCGATGTAGATAGGGTAGTCCTTCATCCCGACGCCGATGAAGTAGGACTTGACCTCCCTCCCGTTCTGCCACAGCGTCAGCCGAAACGAGGGCACGTTGAGCGTGAGCTTGATGTCGGGCTGGCCGGCCTCGAACTCGCCCTTTTCAATCCGCCCGCCCGTCAGCTTGTCCGAGCGCTCCGACTCGAAGCGGTCGTAGCGTATGAAGTTCTGCGACGGCTGCTGCGCGTAGGCCGCGCCCGCCGCGAGCGCGAGCGCGGCCAAGCCTCTTAAAATTCCTCGTGCGAACATGAATGCTTCACTCCCTCCTGCATGAAAACCTCGCGCCCGCCGGGAGGGAGAGCCGGGCGCGACCTGACTTAAACAAACGGGGGTTGGGGTAGGTATAGTTATCCGACGAAATGGTTGTCCGGCGCAAGGGGAGAGGGCAGAAGGAAGTAGACAGTAGAAACCCCCGTGTCAATCGAATCGCCTGTTTGTCAGGGTCAACCTCCACGAAGCGGAGTCTACTGACTACTGACTACTGTCTACTTCCTTTCTCACCGCCACATGAGGCGGAAGTAGAGGTAGGCGGCCTGGACGACGCCGATGACGAAGCCGATGAGGAGGCCGAAGAGTTCGATGGTGCGGAGGTGCTGCTTGGCGACCGAGAGCACGAGGTCTTCGAGCTTCTTGATGGGGTAGCCCGAGACCTTCTCCTCGACGATGCGGCCGATGTCGAACTCGGCGATGGCCGCGGGCAGGCGCTCGCGCGCGGCCGACTCGATGCGCTCGGTGAGCATCTCGGCGGCGCGGCGGACTTTGTCTTCGGGCACGAGGTCGCCGACGCGGCCGATGGGCCTGACCAGAAGTTTTTCGACCTGCGCGGCGAGGATGGCGTTAATGGTGCGCGCCGTCTCGTCGCGCGCGAGCACGCCGATCAGGCCGCGGGCGAGCAGCCGCTTGATGTCCTGGGGCGAGTCCGGGCGCGCGTGCTCTAAGAGCGCGCGCAGGCTGTGCGGCTTCAGGCGTTCGAGCGCGTCGGTGAGGTAGGCCGAGACGGACGTGGAGAGTTCCGGGCTCTGCGCGATGGCGAGGATGCGTTCGGCGATCTGGTCTTTGATCATTTCGAGCCGGTCGGGGGCGACGTTGCCGACCAGCTCGTTGACGGGGCGCGCGAGCACGCCGTCGATGGTGGAGTTCAGGAACTCCTCGGCCTGCCGCTCGAACGCCTCGCCCGAGAGGAACTCGCCGATGCGGCGCGGCAGTGTCTTGTTGACGAGGTCGTCCACCTCGCCGTGAATCTGCTCGCGCGAGACGAAGATCTTTTTGAAGAAGCTGAGCTGCTTGTAGTAGTCGTCCACCTCGCGCTTGATGAGCGCGCCGATCTGCTTGCGCGTGTCCCGGCTGGTGGCGATTTCCGTGAGGTGCTGGACGACGGGCGGCACCTGGCTGTCGATGCGCTCCTTGATGACGGCCACCGTGTCGGGCGTGAACATCTCGGCGAGCGTCGCGCGGCTGTCGGCCAGCTCGTCCACGCGGGACGAGACGAACTCGCGCACCTTCGACTCGAAGCCGCGCTCGCCGACGACGCCGCGGAAGCGGTTCTCGACGAACCCGAGCACCTGCTCGAACGCCTCGGGGCTCACGGCCTCGGACAGGCGTTGCGAGAGGAGATCGTCCACGCGCCGGTCGACGAAGCGCGTGAGGGCCTCGGCCGTCTCTTCGCTGCGCAAGGCGCCCGAGATGTGCTCGGCGATGCGGAGCTGAAGCGCGGCGATGGCGTCGAGCACGGCGATGCGCGCGGACTTCGGGATGGCGTCGAGGAAGGTCGCGTAGTTCTTCTCTAACAGTTCTTCCGTGTAGGCGTTGACGAGCGATTCGACCTTGCGGCGGAAGAAGCCGGTCTCGAAGAGCGCGTGGACGACCGTCTCCTGCGAGACCAGCTCGTTGCCGACGGCGTGGCCGATGGTCTGTGCGAGCCGCTCGCGGTGGCGCGGGATCATGCCCTGCGGCCAGATGGTGAGGCCGAGCACCTTCACGGGCCGGTGCGGGCGGAAGAGCATCCGCACGGCGAGCCACGCCGCGCCGTAACCGTGCAGGGTGGCAACGGTGATGATGATGAACAGCTCGAACCACTTGCTGTGGATGACGGCGTTAACCCACTCGATGGCGAGCACCCCATATGCACGCGGCGAATTTTCGGGAACGCCTTTGATGCTAAACGGATATGACTGAGGGCGTCAAACGAATTCACTCATCCGCGCCCGACCGACGCCGTCCGCGCGGGGGCGATTACCGGTCGGCGTTCGACCTCCACCTTCTGCCGCTCGCCTTCGACATCAACTTCCTGCTCCTTCCTTTCCGTCAAAAGGTCTGCGAGCGCGCTCTCAAGATTCGTGTAGAGGAACTTGAAGTGCTCTTCGACCAGGCGCTCGGGGATGCAGCGGCGGCCTTCGAGCGCGAGGGCCGGTTCCGTCCTCAACATGAACGCGCCGAGGCGGACGAGCCAGGCGGGCACGCGCGGGCTCCAAGGGCGCTTGAGCGCGCAGCGCAGCTCGCACATGAACTCGGCGTTGGTGACGGGGCAAGGGCCGGTCGCGTTGTAGACGCCCGCGGCCGTCTCGCGCTCGACGCACCAGAGGACGAGGCGGCAGAAGTCGCGCAGGTGGAGCCAGCTTATGTATTGATGGCCCTCGCCGACGGTGCCGCCGAGGTAGAGGCGCGCGAGGCGCGCGAGCCGCGGCAACGCGCCGCCGTCGCGCCCCAGCACGAAGCCGATGCGCAGCAGAACCTTCCGCGTCGCGGGCAGCTCAAGCGAGTCGAAGACCTGCTCCCAGCGCAGGCAGACCTCGACGGGGAAGCCGCGACCCGCGGGCGCGTCCTCGCCGCAGACGCGCCGCCCCGCGTCCCCGTAGACGGCGCGCGCAGCGCCGGCGCCGTGACTCGGCTCACGCCGGCTGCCGATCGACGCCGGGCACGCGCGCGGCAGCGGGATCCCGCTGGCGATCGGCCGCAAGATCGCCCGCCTGGACCTTCACGGCGGGCTCG
>CAXTSK010000206.1:0-8381 GCA_964246655.1 uncultured Pyrinomonadaceae bacterium | reverse complement strand
GCCCGGCACGCCGAAGCCCGCAGGCGACCCGCCCGTCTCGGAGCCGACGCGGCTCGTGTGACTTTGTAATAACATTGACGACGATGGACACGGTCAGCGAAAGCGGACGGCTGACTAACACGAAGACCGAAGCAGCCGGAGACATCCCGCCTCAGACTTTGAGCGCGCGGCTGCGCGCGTCGGCGCGCGCCCTCGCGTCGAAGCCGTTCGTGGCGCACCCGATCTTTCCGGGGCCGCACGCGCAGACCATCGTCTCTTCGAAACACTTCCCGCGCCGCCGCGCCTTCCAGGCGGAGACACCGCTCTACGAGTCGCGCCTCTTCGAGGTCGAGCCGGGCACGCGCGTCCTCATCAAATGCCGCTGGCAACCGCAGAGACAGGCGGCGCCGACGCTGCTCCTGATTCACGGACTCGAAGGCTCGACCGACTCGCTCTACGTGCTCGGCACGGGGCAGAAGGCTTACCGCCGCGGCTTCAACGTCGTCGGCATGAACATGCGCAACTGCGGCGGCACGGAGCACCTCGCCGCGACGCTCTACCACAGCGGGATGACCGAGGACATCCGCCGCGTCATCCTCGAAGAGCTGGCCGGGCGCGAAGGGCTGCGAGAGATTTTCGTCGCGGGGTTCTCGATGAGCGGCAACATGGTCTTGCGGCTCGCGGGCGACTACGGCGCGGGGGCGCCGCCCGCGCTCAAAGGCGTGGCCGCCGTCTCGCCCTCCATCGACCTCGACTCCTGCGCCGCCGCGCTCGAACGCCGGGGGAATGCCCTCTACCGCTGGAGCTTCGTCAAGCACCTGCGCGAGCGCGTCCGGCGTAAGAACAGGTTGAGCCCCGGCCTCTACGACACGCGCCGCCTGCGCCGCGTGCGCACCATCCGCGAGTTCGACGAGCACATTACGGCCCCGCACGGCGGCTTCCGCGACGCCTCGGACTACTACTCGCGCACCAGCTCGCGCCCGGTCATCGGCCGGATACGCGTCCCGACCCTCATCATCCACTCGGCCGACGACCCGCTCATCCCCGTCGAACCCTTCCTCGACCGAGCCATCGCCGACAACCCCGACGTGCTGCTCGTCCTCACGCGCCGCGGCGGCCACGTCGGCTTCCTCTCCGACCGCGCCGAAGGCGAAGACCGCCACTGGGCCGAGAACCGCCTCGTCGATTTCTTCGACTTGTTACGTTGAGAGCGAACAGGGCGATACTGACCGCTATGGCGCCACTGCTTTTTTCTGTTCACCTCTTGCGTTTTCCCGTTTGCCTTAACTAAGCTTGCATCCGATTTCCTAATCCACGACGACGCTCCGGTAGATGGAAACGTTCATTAGAATTCTCGCGGTCTTCGTCCTGGTGGCCGCCAACGGCTTCTTCGTCACCTCGGAGTTCGCCATCGTCAGCGTGCGGCGGATGAAGATCGCGACGCTGGCCGAGGTGGGGAACAAGCGCGCCCGCCGCCTGCTCGGCTTCAAGGACAACCTTGGCGCCTATATCTCCGCGACGCAGCTCGGCGTCACGCTCTCGTCGCTCGCCCTGGGCTGGATCGGCGAGGCGACGCTCGCCGAGATACTGACGCCGCCGTTCGTGAGTCTCGGCGAGAGCCTGCCCGCGCCCTACGGCGAATACTTCTCGGTCGGCGTGCGCCACATCGTCGCCTCCGTCATTGCCTTCTTCGTCATCACCTTCCTCCACATCGTCCTCGGCGAGCAGGTGCCGAAGATGCTCGGCATTGAGCGCTCGGAGCGCGTCGCGCTCTTCACGGTGGGGCCGATGTACTGGTTCTCGCGCGTCTTCCGCGGCCCCATCCGCCTGCTCGACGTGGCGAGTTCGGCCGCCACGCGCGCCCTCGGGATGCACGGTTCGAGCGAGCACGCTTCGATCTACACGGAAGAGGAGATCAAGCAGCTCGTCAACATCTCGCACAAGAGCGGCCACCTCGAAGAGGAGGAGCGGCGCCTCATCAACCGCGTCTTCGACTTCTCGGAGGCGGAGGTGCGCGAGGCGATGATCCCGCGCACGAACGTCGAGGCGCTGCCCGTCACGGCCACGCTCGAAGAGTGCGAGCACGCCTTCTGCGAGTTCGGCTACTCGCGCCTGCCCGTCTACCGCGAGCGCCTTGACGACGTGGCCGGCGTCCTCTTCATGAAAGACCTGATGCCGTGCCTGCGCACGGTCACGCCCGTGGGCTTTAACATGGAGGAGATGCTGCACCCGGCGCTCTTCGTCCCGGCCACCGCGCGGCTCGGCTCGGTGCTCGCGCAGATGCAGGCGCAGAAGACGCACATCGCCTGCGTCGTGGACGAGCACGGGGGCCTGGAAGGCATCGTCACGCTGGAAGATTTATTAGAGGAGATCGTCGGCGAGATTAACGACGAGTACGACGAGGAGACCAAGTCGCAGATCGTCGAGGAGCCGAACGGAACGTTCCTGCTCGACGGGATGCTGGCCGTGCGCGACGCCAACCGCCGCTTCAAGCTGAAGCTCCCCGAAGAGGCGGGCTACACGACGATGGCCGGCTTCCTGCTCGCGAGCGCCGGGCGCATCCTCGGCCCCGGCGAAGAGGTCGAGCACGAGGGCGGCCGCTTCCTCGTCGAGCAGGTCGAAGGGCGGCGCATCCGCCGCATACGCTATACGCCCCCGCCGCCGTCCGAGGAGCCGGGTGAGCAGGAAGCCGCTTGAGCGACCCCCTCACGCGCACTTGAAAGGGATAAGGTTTGGGCGACGAGAACGACATCGCGGAATTGGTCTTCACGCTGCTGATTATGGGCGTGCTGCTCGTGGCCTGCGTCGTCGCCGTCGTCATCTTCTTCCGCGTCTGGCGCAAAGAGAATAAGGGACGCGGCCGCAACTTCTTCGAATAGTCCTTAAACGCGTGGGGAGTGCCGGAGGGACGGGGATGCTGTTCATGGTCATCGAGCGCTTCGGCGGGCGCGAGCGTGCGGCGGCCGTCTACCGGCGCTTCCGCGAGCGCGGGCGCATGGCGCCGGAGGGGTTGAAGTACGTCGGGAGCTGGGTCGAGGCTGACTTCGGCCGCTGCTTCCAGTTGATGGAGTGTGAAGACCCGAGGCTCCTGCAAGAGTGGGCGGCGCACTGGCAGGATTTGGTCGAGTTCGAGTTCGTCCCCGTCGTCACGTCCGCCGAGGCGGCCGAGTCGATCTCTCCGATGCTCTGAATGTTTCCGGTCGGGCTGCCTGCATGGACCTTGACGCATACCTCGAACGAATCGACTACCGCGGCCCGCTCGCGCCGACGGCCGACAGCTTGCGCCGCCTGCACGTCGCGCACCTGCTCGCAGTCCCCTTCGAGAACCTGAGCATCCACGCAGGCGAAGCGGTCGTGCTCGAAGACGACGCGCTCTTCGACAAGGTCGTCGCACGCAGGCGCGGCGGCTTCTGCTACGAGCTGAATGGGCTCTTCGCCGCGCTGCTGCGCGAGCTTGGCTTCGGCGTGGAGATGCTCTCGGCGGCGGTGGCGCGGCGCGAAGGAGGGTTCGGGCCGGAGTTCGACCACATGGCGCTGCTGGTCAAGCTCGAAGAGCGCTGGCTGGCCGACGTGGGTTTCGGCGACTCGTTCGTCGAGCCGCTGCTTTTGGACGAGCGCGCGGAACAGACGCAGGGGGCGCACGCCTTCCGTATCGAAGAGGACGGCGGCCGCCGCGTCCTTCTACGAAAGGACGCGGGCGGCGCGTGGGAGCCTGAGTACCGCTTCGGCCTTGAGCCGCACGCGTACGCGGACTACGCGGAGATGTGCCGCTTTCATCAGACCTCGCCGGAGTCGCACTTCACGCGGGGGCGCGTCTGCTCGCGCCTGACGGCCGCGGGGCGCGTGACGCTGAGCGGGTCGCGGCTCATCACGACGACAGCCGACGAAAGAATCGAGCGCGAGCTGGCCGACGAAGCCGCGTGCGACGCTGCGCTGCTCGAACACTTCGGCATCTCGATGCGCGGCCGAAGGGCAGGAATTAATAAAAAGATTGACGCTGGCGTCGGCCGAAGGGAAAATCGTTAAGGTCTTCTACCCGGCTTTCCCGCCGGACAAGCACGCGAAGGAAGTGAAGGACTGGCCGGCACTTTTATGACGCAAGGCGACTATCACATCGCTCAGGTCAACATCGCGCGGATGCTCGCGCCTTTGGACGACCCTTCTATGGCGACGTTCGTCGCGCGCCTGGGCGAGGTCAACGCGCTGGCCGACGAGAGCCCGGGCTTCGTCTGGCGCCTTCAGACGGAGGAGGGTAACGCCACCTACCTGCGCCCGTACGAAGACGACCGCATCCTCTTCAATCTCTCGGTGTGGGAGACGGTCGGGCACCTGAAAGAGTACGTCTACAAGACCGCACACGGCGAGGTCATGCGCCGGAGGCGTGAGTGGTTCGAGAAGCTCGGCGGGACGTACGTGGCGCTGTGGTGGGTCAGGGCCGGCCACGTCCCTTCGGTGGCGGAGGCGAAGCGGCGGCTGGAGTATCTCGAAGAGCACGGCGAGTCGGCGCGCGCCTTCACCTTCAAGCGAATCTTCCCGCCAGCGGCTTACGAAGAAGAGGGCATCGGCTGGTCGTCCCTGACCCCTTGTACGGCGGCATGACAAAGGCCCGCGGCGGCGCCACGAACGTCTAACCTAACCCGCCTCAACATTCACGCGAGAGGCTGAGCGTATAGATAATGAACGGTATTAGAGCCCTCTACATGCCGGCGTTACTGGCGTTAAGCATTACACATCTTAGTAGCCTCCCATTATTTCATTCCCCACAGGGACAAGTGGGTAAACCGGTAGCGTTAAAGTTCGACGAGTATTCATTGGATTTTAAGAATCCGGCCGATGAAAACGCTCGCCTCTCTCGGTATGCCCGGCAGCTTAAAAGAGAAAAGTCCGTACGGGCTTACGTGCTGGCTTACACCCCGCGAATACTGAATTATTACGGCTCAAACTACTGGGATATTTCAGCAAATCGTTGCTTGACCACGCAAGCGGAGTTAACTCACAGGTACGGAATTGAAGAACAACGCCTTACCTGTGCCGACGGAGGGGTGCGTGAGAAAGCGACGGTTGAGCTATGGATTTTGCCGCGTGGCGCATCCCCACCGACTCCCCGGCCGGAGTTTCAGGAAAGCGACATTGTTCATTGTTACCCTTTTCTTGCATCCGGAGAAATCTACGCCCTGAAGCGAGGCACGCCCCTTAAATTCACGACCGGATTTACCCTGGGGAAGCCATCTACGCCGGTTACATATTTATGGTCTGTGTCTTCAGGCAAAATAATCGACGGGCAAGGACAGGATACGATAACAGTTGACATCAGCGAGGCAACAGGAGAGGAAGTGAAAGCGGAGGTTGAGGTCAAAGGACTGTCTACGGGATGTCAGAACAGGTCAGCTTACACGACCGTCGTCGGCGTAGCGCCTTTTAAGCTATCAGAGTTTGAAGAGAACTTCCCCGAGTCCCTTCAGATAAACTTGGACAACTTGGCAGCTATCTTGCAGAAGGAGGCACAACTCGAAGGGCACATCATCGTCTACGGCGGCCGCGTCGGGAGAAGGGGGCACGCCCAATCTCGTATTGAGAGAGCTAAGTCTTACCTAACGGGGACGCGAGGTCTAGCGCCTGACCGCTATACAGTGATTGAAGGCGGCTATCGTGAAAGACCGATGTTTGAAATCTGGCTCACCCTGCGAAATGGTCAACGGCCGCTCGCGACACCAAGCGTTGCTCCACAATATGTGAAATTCGTCGGCAGCTCGCCGAAGCGGGAACAGCTCAGATAGCGAAGAATATAACTTCAATGAGAGTTGAGAATTGACGAGCTAAATAGAGATGCTTTTATAGTACGCGCAGCAATCACTTGGGGCGGCGGGTGATGCCGGGCGTTAGGCGTTCTTAACTATGCGAAGAGAGTTAAAATCGCCGGTCAAAATATTTGTTGCTCTCCTGCGCGGCGTTAACGTGGGCGGCAAGAACATGATCCGCATGAGTGCGCTCAAAGAGAGTTTCGAGAGGATGGGCTTCGGCGACGTAACCACTTACATCAACAGCGGAAATATTATCTTCAAGACTCAGGAAGGCGACGCCCGAAAGCTGGAAAGAAGCATAGAGGGGATGCTGTCGAGTGAATACGGGCTCGAATGCAAAGTCGTCGTCAGAAGTCTCTCCGAAATGGCCGACCTCGTTCAGAGCTTGCCCGAAACCTGGGACGGCGACGGGCGCTGGAAGTACAACGTTGTCTTCCTCAGGCACTCGATTGACTTCGAAAACATCCTGGACGGCCTGACACCCGGAAGCGACATCGAGCAGATCGTCTACCGCCCGGGCACCCTCTTATGGTCGGCGCGGATAAGCGACATGGGCCGAACCAGCCTGCACAAGCTGCCGAGCCGGAAGCTCTTTCAGGAGATGACCCTCAGAAACACTAACACCACCAAGAAGCTCTACGAACTGATGAAGAACATGGCCGAGACCTAAGGGCGCCGTACATGAAAGATAACGCCGCGCCCAACAACGGCCTGCACCCGACCGCCGACACGACGGCTCTCATGTTCAGATAATTGCTCAGGGCGGCGGATGATGCCGGGCGTTAATTCACTGCTAAACCTTCACTGAGTCTGCTTCTCTAACTTTTTGAGGATGCGGGCGGCCTGGTTGCGGCCGACGAGGGGGACGCGTTCGTCTTCGGTGAGTTCGCGGATGAGGGGGACGAGCTGATGGCGGTCGGAGAGGTAGTCGCGCTCGATGAGGGTGTCGAGCTTGTTGATGAGCTTGGGCGTTTCGAGCGGCTGGCTTTCGCGGGCGATCTCCAGCTCGAAGACGAGGACGGACTGCTCGGACGCCTTGCGGTACTCGTTGGCAAGTTCCTGCGCGTCTTTGTCATGGCTGTAGTTGAACTCGGCCGTGCGCTCGCGCCCGCCCTTCCTCATCGTCAACTTCGTCTGGCCCATGCTCGGGTAGGTGCGCTCGCCCTGGTAGTTGGCCTGCGAGTCAAGGAACCCGAGCGCTTCCCAGTGCCCGCGCACGCGCGCGAGCGCCGCCGCCGACAGCTCGAAGGGCTCGGTGATCTGCTCGGCGTCGGAGCGGCGCTCGAAGCGTATCTGGCCGCGCCCCGCGTCGTCGTGCTCGATGCGTACGAAGTAGACGAAGAAGTCGGGCTGCTTGAACTCGTAAACGTAGTGCGCCGCGTTCGGGTCTTCCTTCGGCTTCGCGGGGACGCCCGCGCGCACCGACGCCGGCACATCCTCAGTCCCCTTCCCATCTTCGGGTCGCTGTGAGACCTTCTTCGGCTCGACCTGCTGAACCGCGGGCGTCCGCGTCGGCCGCGGCGTCGCCTTGGGTTGCGGCTGGGTGCGGATGGCCGCGCCCGTCGAGACGAGCGCGGCCGCGAAGACCAGGCTTAAAGCCTGAACCCGCATCCTACTCGAACCTCACGGAGACGAGGCGCGAGATGCCCGCCTCCTCCATCGTCACGCCGTAGAGCGCGCGCGCCATCTCCATCGTCCGCTTGTTGTGCGTGACGACGATGAACTGCGTCTCCTGCGACATCTCCTTGATCTTCGCCGTGAAGCGGCCGACGTTGGCCTCGTCGAGCGGCGCGTCCACCTCGTCGAGCAGGCAGAAGGGCGAAGGCCGGTAGCGGAAGACGGCGAGCACGAGCGCGAGCGCCGCCATCGCCTTCTCGCCGCCCGAGAGCAGCAGCACGTTCTGCAAGCGCTTGCCCGGCGGCTGCGCCACGATGTCGATGCCGGACTCCAGCACGTCGTCCGCGTCGAGCATGCTCATCTCGCCGCGCCCGCCGCCGAAGAGTTCAAGGAAGAACTGTCCGAAGTTGCGGTTGATCTCCTCGAAGGCGTGGCGGAAGCGCTCGCGCGAGCGGCGCTTGATCTCCTTGAGCGCCTCCTCGGTCGAATGAATCCCGTCGGTGATGTCGAGCCGCTGCGCGGTGAGGAACGTCAAACGCTCCTCGTTCTCGGCCAGCTCTTCGAGCGCCATCATGTTGACGGCGCCGAACGATTCCACGCGCGCACGAAGTTCTTCCAGGCGGGCGCGGGAAGCTTCGAGGTCGAAGCCCTCCTCGGCCGGGTGCTGCGCCGCGACCTCTTCGAGCGATTGATTCAGCTCGCTCACGCACGACTCGCGCACGAAGTTGAGGCGCGCGGCCGCCTCCGCCCTCTGCACTTCGAGCGCCGCGCGCGAATCCCTCGCGGCCGAAGCCTGCTGGTGCAGCTCCGTCACTTCGAGCGTCAAAGCGTCGGCGCGCGCGCGCGACTCCGCGAGTCTCGCGGCGGCTTCTCCTACTCTACGTTCGAGCGCGGCGCGCTCCTCCTCGGAGCCGGCCGAAGTCTCTTCGAGTTCCGCGAGCGACCGGCGCAGCGCTTCGAGCCGGTCTTCCGCCTCCGCCGCCT
>CAXTSK010000205.1:405-8468 GCA_964246655.1 uncultured Pyrinomonadaceae bacterium | reverse complement strand
CCGTCCCAACAGCTCCCGGACCTCGTCGACGACGGCGCCCCCCCGCCCCCGGCGCGCTCACCGCCCCGGCCCGGCCACCCGGCGCGGCGGGCCGGCGCCTCTTTCACTGTCAACCGCCCGGCGCTCACTCCCGCGTGGGCCGGATGACGGCTTCGAGCAGCGCGCGCGGGGCGCGCAGGAACGTGCGGACTACTTCAGGGTCGAACTGCGTCCCGGCGCAGCGCTCAAGCTCTGCCGCCGCCTCTTCGTAGCCGACGGGCGGCCGGTATGGGCGCTCGCTCGTCATCGCGTCGAAGGCGTCGGCCACCGCGACCACGCGCGCGTTGAAGTCTATCCGGTCGCCACTCAAGCCCACGGGGTAGCCGCGGCCGTCCCAGCGCTCGTGGTGCTCGGCCGCCACGCGGCAGACGCCCTCCGCGGCGGCGACGCCCATAAGCAACCGCGCGCCGTCGAGCGGGTGCTGCCTCACGGCCTCCCACTCGGCCCGCGTCAGCCGCCCCTCCTTGTGCAGCACGCCGCCGGGGATGAGTATCTTGCCGAGGTCGTGGGCCAGCGCGCCGAGGCTTAAGACGCGCAGGCGCGCGTGCGTGTCGATGCCGCAGGCGCGCCCGAGCAGGAGGCTCAGGCGGACGGTGCGCAAAGAGTGTCGGTACGTGTAAGGGTCGTGTGAACGCAGGGCTGACAGCAACGACCTGATGGTCGGCACTTCGGGGCGGCTGAGGATGCCCCTACGGTCCGCTGCGGGTCGGACGTTATAACTTGCCATGACTCCCCCCAGGATATGTGCGTGTGACCGCGTCGGGGGAAGCGCGGACAGGCGCGTGCGCTAAGAGTTGAGGCTCAGGGCAAGAGGTCGGGGATTGTCGGGACTGTTAGTAAAGCACTAAAGCGTACTTATTTCCAGCCCCATGCCGAATTTTTGGCCTAGCGCCGGAAAAGGCCGAGAAAGGGCGCGTGAAGGTACGCGGTGGAGAAGTCTGCGCCGCGGCCGAGGTGTCGCTTGGCGGTCGCGGCCGGGTCGAAGAACCACTCGCCGCGCGGACGGCCGCGCTCGGAGCGGTCGAACCAGCCCCAGGGCGGGCGCGCGGCGTTGGGCGCGCCGAAGGCGCCGAGGAAGGAGGTGCCCAGTCTTCCGATTTTCTTCGTTCGGTTAGCGGGTCTCTTCGCCCCCGCCGCCTCGAACGAGAGCACGCCGTAGTCTGCCACCTCCGCGAAAGTCACTTTGGAGCCAGCGACGGCGCGCCGCCAGATCGTGTCGTAGAGCGGCACGAGTTCGTAGCCGACGGACTCTTTCACTTTGCCCACGGCCTCCGGGTCTTCGGCGCGGCCAGCGAAAGCGTAGACGAGTGTGCCGCGGCGCGACTCCTGCTTGTCGCCGCCGTCGTAGGCGAGGACGCCGTGCCCCTTGGCCTCGATGAAGAGCAGAGGGTTCTGTCCTTCGAGCCGCACGCGCGCGAAGGATGCGGGCGCGTCAGTCCCTTCGGGCGCGTACTTGAGGAAGCGGTCGTGCGCGAGCGTCTCGACGAGGACGACACGCGCGCGTGCGGGGTCTTCGCCATCCTTCTCCGCGACGACGAGGCAGCCCTCCATGTCGTTCTCGTGCGCGAGCACCGCTTCAGAAGACAGACCGGTCGGGTCGTATTTGCCGCCGCGGCGGACGCCCTCGCGGATGGCGTCGGAGAGGAGCGGCCCCGCGGTGCTCCCGCCCTTGTAGTCGCGCGGGTGGAAGACCGCATAGTGCGCGTAGAAGTGCGTCGCCGTCTCGCTCGCGGCGAAGTAGACGTAGGCGCGCAGATGAAACTTCGGGTCGTCCGTGTTCTTCCAGTTGTTGTCGCCGCGCCAGTCGCCGTCGAAGTCGAAGTTGGTGAGGTAGTCTGCGCGCGGGTGGTCGCCGAGCGCCTGCCGGAAGACGGGCGCGAAGCGTGCGGCGATCTGCCGCTCGCGCGCCGCGCCCGCCCGCGCGGCCTTCTGTGCGTGCGCGGTCGTGTGAACGCAAGAAAGCAGAGCGACGAACGTTAGAAGGGAGAGCGCGCGTGGCATGTTCGTGTAACTTACACGAAGCTTTAAGAATTTGAAATTTCAAATTCGAGATTTCAAATTTAAATTCTCTTGCCGTCGCGGCGCGATGCGGGCAATATACGCGGCACGATTCCGAGATGAGAAAACTATTCCCTTTAAGCCTCTTGTCGCTTCTGCTCTGCGCGTGGCCTTGCTCCGCGCAGAATCAGGATTACCTGCCGCTGACTAAGGCGGAGACTGACCGTCGCTTCCCCGTCAAACCTATCGGCAAAACCGGCGGCGGGGATGGCCCCGGCTATTTCGCCCGAGGGAGTGACGCCGCCTCCTCCTCCGCGCAGATGAGCGTCGGCCCTTCCGGCGCGACCTTCGAGATGGACGAAGAGGGCCGGGCCGTCATCGAAGGCAAGGACAAAGGCGGCGCGGCGTGGCGCGTGCGGCTCGGCAATCTCTCCGGGTACGGCGCACACCTCTACGCGGCCGACCTCGACCGCGACAAGGTTAACGACCTCGTCATCGTCTCGCCCACGGGCGGCAACGGGCTCGCGCCGTCGAGCCACCTCATGGCGCTCACCTTCGACGAGAAGGGAAGGCCCGTCCTCTTCGAAGCCGACGGCTACTTTCAGGAGGACGCGCGCGGCGTCTTCGACCTGCTGGACATCGACCGCGACGGCCGCGCCGAACTGCTCTACATGAACTTCGACGACGGCTACTGGGTGACGACTCTTTACGAAGCCGAGGGCGGACGCTGGCGCCGCATCGAGGGCGCGCACGGGCGTCGCACGTACCCGCTCTATACGAGGTTCACGAACCGCCCCAACCGGCGGCCCGTCGCGCCCCGTACCGGCCACAAGCCCTTCACGCCCGACCTCTCGAACGCCGCGCCCGTCCTGCGCGGCACGCTCGCGTCATACGAGTGGGCCGACTTGAGTCAGTCGGAGAATTTAAAGCTCGTCTTCAACACGGACGGCGGGACGGTCGCGTGCAGCCCGCTCGCGTGGTACGGCTCATTCGGCGTGGTGGCCGATTCTAATGGGGGGCGCGAGGTCGTCACCGTTTACGGCAACGAGGAGGCGGCAAAGGCGTTGCTTGATGAGGTGGTGAAGTCGAAGGCGGAGGTCGCGCTCTACGGCCGCCGCTCGGCCGAAGGTTGCAGCCCGGAGTGGCTTTGGCTGCGTCGTTAGATTAGCTCTTCAACTCATTCACGTCGGAGACGCTTATGAAGAGATGCTTGACGGCTTTGCTGTTCGTCGTGCTGGCGACGGGCGGCGTCTGCGGCCAGACGCGGGGCGGCTGGCTGCGCGGGGAGTGGTCGGGGACGGGCTACCAGATTGACGACCAGAGCACTTGGGCGATGGTCTTGAGCTTCGGGCGCGGCAGGTACACGGTCGAGTACCCTTCGCTCGAATGCGCCGCGCGTTGGAGGCTCCTGCGGGTGTCGCGCACGCGCGCCGTCTTCCGCGAGACGATCACGAAGGGCGCCGGCAAGTGCGCGCCGCGCGGCCGCGTCGTCATCGAACGCCTGAACGCGCGGCAACTCGGCTACCGTTACTCTTACCAGGGCTCGAAGGAGTTCGTCGCCTCGGCCATTCTCAACCGGAGGCTCCAATGAAAGAGTTGAGACGTTTACCGCACCACAGTCCGGCGCGGCTCGTCCTGACGTGCGCCTTGCTGCTCGGCGTTCACGTCGCGGCCTCGGCGCAGGTCGGCCGCGAGTTCAAGTTGAAAGCCGGGCGGGTCGTCACGCTGGACGGCGGGGCCTTGCGGGTCAGGTTCGTGCGCGTGTCGTCAGACTCGCGCTGCCCGGTCGATGTCGATTGTGTGTGGGCGGGCAACGCCGAAGTTCTGTTAGAGGTCGGCGGCAGTCGTTGGAGGGGGAAGAAGTCTCTCGGGCTGAACACGAACGCGAGCCCCGAGCGACCGGGCGAAGGCACGTACGGGCGCTACACTCTGAAGCTCACGGGGCTCGCCCCGCAGCCGCGCAGCACACGGAAGATCGCGCCAGGCAAATACGTCGCGACCCTGCTCGTCACCAAAGAGTGATCGGCAGGGCCGCGCGGAAGAGGTTGAGTTATGCGCTCCCTGTAACGGGTGATAAGATTTGTTCGCGAGGGTTCGGCGTATGACGACAAAAACTCAAGCCACCATCGAAGACCTCTATCGCGTGCCTGAAAACGGCAAGGCCGAAATCGTTAACGGGGGGCTGAGCTTAATGCCACCGACCGGCGACCTGCCCAGCAGCGCGGCCTTCAATATCGCTTCCAGCCTGCGAGAGTTCACGCGCGGCAAAAACATCGGCCGCGCTTATCCCGATAACACAGGCTATAAAGTCGATTTGCCCGACCGCAATTCTTTCAGCCCGGACGCCTCGTTCTATAAGGGCAGACACACCGGCATGAAGTTCCTCGAAGGCGCGCCGGCCTTCGCCGTGGAAGTCCGCAGCGAGTTCGATTACGGGAAGAAGGCGGAGGCGGCGATTGCCAAAAAGCGCGTCGATTATTTTGCGGCGGGGACTTTGGTGCTCTGGGAGGTTGACCTCCTCGGCGAAGATACAATCAAAGTCTATCGGGCATCAGACCCGAATAACCCGACCATCTATCGCCGCGGGGAGATTGCCGAAGCGGAGCCCGCCGTTCCCGGCTGGACGATGCCGGTTGACGATCTCTTCGATTAGTCCGCGCGAAGCCCTCACGTACGGCAAAGAGTCGGCAGGCGTTGAGCGTGAAGGGCACGGCCTCCTTGAGAGAGGCCGTGCCCTTCGTCTGTCTGTGGGTTATTTGACCGAGATGTCGTCGATGCGGAAGTTCGTGGGCAGCGTAACGTCGTTGGTGCCGCGGAACTGTATGCGCACCGTCTGTCCGGCGAAGCTGCTTAGGTTATACGGCCCGCGCAGGACGTAGACGCCCGCCGTGCCGCTGTTCTGGTTGCTGAAGGTCGCGAGCGTCGCCAGCAGCGTCCCCGAGGTGTTGCGCACCTCGATGAAGAGCCGGTCGAAGACAGACGCGCCCGCCGCCTCGTTCGTCGAGATGTTGAGCCAGAAGTTGAGGTTCGCGCCGCCGGCGGGAATCGTCACCGTCTGGTAGATGGTGCCCGTGCTGCTGTTGACCCCGTTGACGATCACGTAGTTCGTGCCGCTGTGCGGGAAGGTTCCCTGACTGAACGTGATTTGACCCGACGCGACCCATGGGGCCGTGCCCGCCTCGAAGCCGGGGTTGACGATCAACTCCGTGCCGCCGCCGCCGGTCGTGCCCGCCTGCGTGACGGTGAAGGTCTGGCCCGCGATGGTGATGGTGCCCGTGCGCGAAGTGGTCAGGGTGTTGGCCGCGACCGAGTAAGAGACGGTGCCGTTGCCCGTCCCCGAAGCGCCGCCCGTGACGGTGATGAAGGAGGCGTTACTGACGGCCGTCCAACTGCAACCGGCCGTCGCCGTCACCGTAACGGTGCCCGTGCCGCCCGCCGCCGCGGCGCTCGCGCTCGTCGGGCTGATGGAGAAGCTGCAAGTGCCGCCGCAGTCGGTCGGGACGTTCGTGGCCGCGGTGTGCGTCGTACCGTCGTTGCCCACGGCCGAGACGCCCATCCCATGGCGCGCGAAGACCGTCCAGATGGCGCAGCGGTTGGCGCCGCCGTTCAGGTTCTGGTCGGCCTGAATGATGCCGTCGCGCGCGTTCAGGAACGACGGGCGCGTCGGCGTGAACTTCATGCCGTTGAGCACGATGTTGTCCGTGATCGTCTTGCCGAGCTGCGTCCTCAAATCCCAGAGCGCCGCGGCCCAGACCTCGCCGTCGTTGTGAACTTCGCAGCTCGGCACGCACACGTCGGCGTAGGAGTCGTGGACGGCGGCCGACGGCACGGTGTAGGCCGCGCGCCGGATGCCGCGCGTCGTGTTCTGCGTGACGTACTCGCCCATCACGCCGTCGTTGTTCAAGGTCGTCGCCCAGTAGTCCGACCAGCCCTCGCCCATCGCGCCCGACTGCGTGCCGCCCAGGGCGGTCGAGCCGTTGCCGATGAGGCGGTTCGAGATGCCGTGGCCGTACTCGTGGAAGACCACGTCGGAATCGACTGAGCTGTCGCGGTCGGGGTTGGGCCCGGTGAAGAGGTACTGCTGCATGCGCGGCCTTTGGCCGTCGGGCGGCGTGGCGAAGTTGGCGTTGTTGGTGCCCGAGCCGTCCTGCGCCTCGGCGCGCACCGAGTCGTTGCCCGTGCCGCCGCGGCCGAAGTTGTTCGTCTGGAAGTTGCGCGCCGACTCCGTGAACCCGAGGCCGTAGGAGAAGTCGTGCATGACGTTGTTGTAGTAGAAGAGGTTCGTCACGACCGCGGCCTGCTGCGTGCGCGGGTCAACGGCGGTCGAGAACGGGAACGTGAAATTCTGGTCGGGCGCCGAGGCGTGGCCGTTCGAAAGGTTCGTGCCGTTGTTCGCATCGGGCGCGTTGTCGGCGTTCGTGTCGAGATAAGCTTCGACGTTGTTCCCCGTAGTCACGGTTGAAGTCCCCATCCACCCGGCGGCCGTGTTGATGGTCGTGTCACCGACGAAGGAGGTGAGCGTCCGCGGGCCTGCGTCCGGGTCTTCGTGGTAGACGGTGCCCTGCGCCTCGAAGACGTAGAGGTTGTTGCGCAGGAGCAGTTCGCCCGTGTGCGCGTCAACCAACAGCTCGTACCACTCGTCGGGGCCGACATCCGCGTAGACGTGCCACGCCAGACGCGCCGTGTCGCCGACGCGCACGACGTTCAGCTCCGAGAGCACTTCCTCAAGGGTCGGCGCGACGGGGTTGGAGAAGGCCGCGGCTTCGGCCTTCGAGCCGCGCGCGCGGGTCTCGGCGAAGGCCGGGGTCACGCTGCGGCCCGCGTACTCGAAGGCGCGCGCGATGCCCTCGGCCTCTTTCAGCGTCGGCTTGACGTTGACGCTCTGCCCATTGATAAGGAAGCCCTCGCGGACGGAGAGGACTTCGCCGGAGCGGCCGACGACGACGCGCACGTCGCCCTCGAAGACCTTCACGCCCGAGACGGTCTGCGTGTAGTCGAGGAACGAAGTGCCCCGGTCGTTGTCGTCACGTTCGAGCTTAAGAGTATTGACGCCCGCGTTCGTGAGCGCGAAGAGCGACGCGTTCCCCTTCAGGAAGCGGCGCGCGACGTTGTCGGGGACATCGGCCTGCGGCTCGGAGAGCGCGTCACCTTCGACGAAGAAGTTCTTGAGCGCGCCGGCCTCGTTGGCCTCGGCGCGCAGGCGGTGCGCGCGCTCGCCTAAGCTGGCGCGGAAGCTCTCGACCGCCGAGGCACGCGTCTGGAGCGCCACGCTCGCGCCGTTGGCCGCCTTCTGCCGTACGGCGGCGGCGGGGGCGCTGAGGTCTGTGTCCACGAACTCGCCGCGGCCGGCGAGTCGGATGTCGTAGTTCGCGAGAGGTTGGGGGCGTTTCCCGGCGGCGGGCGCGTCTTGGCGAAGTGGATTCGCCGCGTCCGACTTGGGCGAGAAAGCTGTGGGCATCGCCAACAGGGCGGCGGCCAGCAGCGCCGTGAGCAGGCTCTTACGCATGTGTCTCCCTCCAGAGTTGTGTGTGCGGTCTAAACAAGGTGACGGACGCACGAGACGACGCCGTCGCACTTCTTTTGCGTGATGAGAGTAGCCCCCGCCCGCGTCCAGATAGGCGGGGCCGCGCCTGAGGGAGCGCGTAAGGCTACTTTAATTCTGGGGCCTTCGAGAGACGACGGAGACGGGCGGCCCGCCTCCTCCTAACGTTGAAAGGGGCTAAAGGCTAACAGATGCCCGGCGAGTTTGACAAATGGCAAAGAGGGGATGAGGAAAGATGAAGTAGGAACGCTGAACGATGAACTGTCAGACAAGCCGTCATCGGTTCATCGTTCAGCGTTCCTACTTCATCGCTTCCATCAAGGCCACTGGATGACCTTCTTCGATTTGGCGGACGGGGGCGGCGAAGAGATGGGCGGCGTGCGTACGGGTGGCTGCGTCTCAGCGTTCGTCGGGCGCGGGCGCGTTGGCGACGCGCTCTGTGTGCGCGCGGGCTTCGGCGCGGGCATCATCTGTTTTGCTTCGG
>CAXTSK010000205.1:0-395 GCA_964246655.1 uncultured Pyrinomonadaceae bacterium | reverse complement strand
TTGACCCGCGACGCGCCACGCGAAGCGCTCGCCGCCTGCTTCGGCGCGTGCGCGGCCTCGGAAGACTTCTCGGCCCGTGCGACCTCGTTCGGCGTTTCGTCCTTGACGGACTTCTCGACCTTCGCGACCGCTGCCGGTTGTTCA
Organism: uncultured Pyrinomonadaceae bacterium; assembly: GCA_964246655.1. Lineage (GTDB taxonomy): Bacteria > Acidobacteriota > Blastocatellia > Pyrinomonadales > Pyrinomonadaceae > QHXN01. The sequence goes on along the minus strand of CAXTSK010000205.1, from coordinate 251 downwards.
TTAACCGGCGCGGGCGGAAGGGTCGGGGCTTCGGCTGCGACCTGGGTCGGCGGTTGTGCCGACTTCGCGCGTTGAGAAGACCAGATGAGGTAAGTGCCCGAGGCCAGCCCCGCCGCGACCGACAGGGCGATGACGGCCGCCGTGGCGACCCACGAACGCCGCGCCCTTCGCGCGCCCGCGCGCGCAGGCACGAGCGGCTCTTCCTCGTCCGTCCCCCGCGCGCGGTGCCCCGCGCGCGCCCCCGCGGCCAC